>JANWJZ010000033.1 GCA_025451675.1 Halanaerobiales bacterium
AAAATTAAGTTTCCTCCTCGCCCTTCCGTCAGGAAGGGTTTTTTAATTTTTTTAAATCAGGGTATACAATATTTGACAAAATATTTGACAATAAAAGGAGATATTATATAATAATATTATAATTATAGTTAATTATTTATAGAGAGACAATTTACAGATTTTTTAGAAAAAGAGAAAAGGCGGGGTTTTGGCTGTGAGAAGAAATATTTTTATAGTAATTTTACTGCTGTTATTGTTGTTTTTGGCTTCCTATGTTTCGCTGGCAAGGGAAGAACAGCCCCTGGTAACCATGCTCTTATTTGAGACTGATTTACGGGAGGCTTTGAATGAGATTGCCCTGCAGACCGGTGTCATTATCATTATGGACCATACTGTATCCGGTACTATTACTGCAGATATCCAGGATCTTCCCCTGGAAAAAGCCCTTGATATGATATTGATGAGTGGCGGTTATACATATAAGAAATATGATGATTATTATTTCGTCGGCCTGGCAGATGTCAAGAATGCCTCCTTTAGCAACCTGAGTGAACTGGAGGTAGTTAATCTTAAATATGTAAAGGTAGAAGATGTCCTGGATGTTATACCGTCAACCTACAGGGATTATGTTACAGGAAACCGCCAGAAAAACACCATCACTATCAATGCTCCTGCCAGGATAATGGACTTGCTCAGGGGGATAATTAAAGAGGTTGACCAGCCCAGGGCCCAGGTAGAGATAAAGGTCCTGGTTACAGAAATTGATTCCCGTTATGTGAAGGAGTTTGGTAGTGATCTTTTCAGTTTTTCTACTGCTGATGAGATTGTGAAAGGATTTGCCTATGATAATAGCAGTAGTCTGTTGTCCATCCAGGGAGACGTTTATGGCCAATTACTCAGCAGGATAAAACTGTTACAGGAAAAGAAACAGGCCAGCATAGAGGCAGATCCGAGGATAATCATTGCTGAAGGGGAGTCAGCAGAACTTTTTATAGGGGACCAGCAGATCCTATTGATAAATTCTGATGATGAGGATTTAGCGGCGAGGATAGAAAAACTCAATGTCGGGGTAGGATTGAAGGTAACTGTGGAGAGGATAGTTGAAGATAATATCATGTTGAGCATTGCCCCTGAGATAAGTTATCTGGTAAAATCCCGCAGGCCTGATCTTATTATAAAAGAAAACAGTGTGTCTACCACCATATCATTGAAGGATGGACAGACTGTCGCTCTGGCCGGGATGACTGCCAGGGGAGAATCTGCATACAATAAAAGTATTCCATATCTGGATGAGATACCTTTGTTGAGATGGCTTTTCAGTTTAGATGGTGGATCCGGGACAGAAACAGAATTACTGGTGTTTGTGACCCCGGTAATACGATAGGACGGTAAGTTAAAATGTTTCTGGAGCAGGACAGGCAAAATAGATATAGATATAATTTTGTCTTCCCGGTTATTATGTTTTTGCTATTAATTATCAGTAATAATATAGCTCTGGCTCTGGACAGCTTTCCGGAGATCTTTTTCCAGAATAATAGGAGTGAATCCTCTGAACAGGTAATTGTATATCTGCTTAATTTTTATGAAACAGGCCGGGAATCAGCCTTATATTTTTCCTTTTCTGCTTATTTTACAGGCCTTGCCGATTCTGAACCTGGCTGGCATTATTCAGGGGAAGAAGATTTGCTGGAATTGGTGGATCTAATGGGTCCGGATAATAGTTTAACGGTGGAAAAGTATCACTCCCTGCTTAATGGGGAGGAAAATTATCTTTCCTGGTTATTGACAACCAGGGATAAGCCGGCCCGGCTCAGGCTGGAAGAAAGGCATCTTGATCGACAGGCATTGGAGTTGAGCAGGGAGAAATTTTTATACATATCCCTTATCCCCCGGGAAATCTCTCCTGAAACGGGGGAGGTATTTACCGAGATAGAGTTTAGTTTTACCGGTGGTGATGCCGGGAAGCAAGGGGAGGGAAGAGTAAAAACGGGCCTCTGGCTTAAGAATAACAGTCTGGAGAATGTTGCGGTAGTCTCCAGGAGGCTGAAAACAGAAAGGGAAGAGGAAGTACAATACTATATTTTGCAGATAGCTGCTGCACCTATACCGGCCGAAGAATTTACTGAGCTGAATGGGGATTTACTGGCTATTGGAGATATAGCCGGTTTAAATAGATTGCTGGCAGGAGAAGGCTATTTTAGCAGGCCGGTTAGCAGGAAACTCATCCTGCAGTGGACAAAGGATGGGCCGGGGATAGAGTTCAGGCAGTATAAGGAGCGATTTAATTACAGGGCGGAATTGAATTTACTTTCTGCCCAGGATAATGAGCTGGATTATCTATTTAACTTCAATTATTATCTGGATGATTATGAGGACCTGTCCTTATCCCTCCAATTAACCAGTGAGAGAGGAAGAGTGTCGAAAAGCCAGGAGCTTCCTGTATTCAGGCTGGGTTTTTCTGATCAGCTTAACTGGACTGATAACCTTGGCATAGCCCTGTCATATTATCCTATCGAAATCAGTGAGAGAGAAGGAAGAACAGACCTGTGGCAGCTGAGTTGTTTATATGAGAGGGGTTCATGGCAGATTGGATACAGGGGAGAGCTTGCAGGTAAGGATTTTGCCCAGGAATTGTCGTTGGCTTATTTACTGGATGAGGAGAAAGGTAGAATGGCGATAATTGGAATAGATTATGCCCGGGAACCAGGTTTTATACTGGCTTATAGGTTTAACCTCTAATATGATGGGTTAGTCTTTGATATCATTTCCGGTGGCAGGTGGATTTTATGATGGGATTGAGTAGAATTTTTGAGCTAATAAACTTGGAGAAAATAAAATTAATAGTCCTGCTTGTGATAATACTGATAGGTGCCTGTGGCGGGGTATTGTATGCCGGGCCAGGGAATAGCGGCAAGATTAATATTCATCCCGGGACAGTACAATTCAGGGTTGAGGAACCCGTGCCAGAGGTTCCGGCCAACCATATCCTGTCCATACACAGAAATAAAAAAGATGTAACAGGTAATGTGTATTACACAGTTGTTGATAATTCCCGTAGTCCCATTAATCTGGCCAGATATATTGTGGCCAGGACCCCTTATTACAGTGATTATCAGCCTCTGGATAGTCCCGTATTATTCCTGGCGAAGGAAGATGACAGGGCAACGATAGAACTTAAATTAAGGCTGGATAACCTCTTCTGGCGGTTTGTTCCGGATGGAAATTATGATCTGCAGTTAATATCAGATAAGGGTAAAGCGGTGAATATAAAGATACGGGTAAATAAGGCTTCATTTATGGTTGTTACCCCTGATAATCTAAATATTGTTGCGGATAAGGGCCCTGGCACCTATTATAGCCAGGAAGCAGCCAGTGTATATATAAATAGTGCCACTAATAAATGGCATCTTGATATTAAGGCAACTCCTCTGCTTTATCAGGGAGATGCTAATGGGGCACCGGTTATAGAGCCCGGTAATATTTATATCTCAACAGAAAGACTGAAAAATTACAGGAGCCTGGCTGATGTATACAGGATAAGCGGGGAGAAGTATGGCAATATAGCCAATTTAAATTTATATATTAGAGTAGACGTGGGTAGTGAACACTATGCCGGTGATTATAAAGGACAGATTATCTTAACTGTTTCTGGCCACTAGTAGTTTAACTTTTAAATGAGTAGATGAGGTGTCTGGATATGCGGGTTTTTAAAAATTGTATCATTCTCCTTCTACTGTTCATTCTGGCCTCCAGTATAATTACAGCAAAACCCAGGTGGCGGAGTAGTCAGGAGATAGATTTGAATTTAAGGGTAATGGAATATGTAGAGCTGAGGTTACCGGATTCCATCTATATGGATGCAAAGGTAGGGGAGGATAAATCTGTTGCGGTGGATTTTTTCCTGCGGACCAATTGTCATGTGATTTTAATGATTGAGTCAACAGGCTTTAAAGATGAAAATAAGCAGGATGCCAGTATCCTTAATGACTTTGTAGAATACTCACTGGATGGCTTTTTTCTCAGAAAAAAGGCTGCCTTTAAATATGAAACTTTCCGGGTAGTTCCAGGAACCAAATACAGCGGTAAATTCACAGTCAGATGGTTGGGAGCTTCCTTTGCTGAAGCCGAATGGCAAAAGGTGAGTACAGGGAATTACCAGGATACGATAACTGTGACGGTAAGCTATTAGTACTTGTATTCAGAATTATATAAGCTGCCTGAAAGGATGATTAAATGACAGATATATTGAAGAAACGGAAATTTATTTTGTTTCTCCTGACCCTGCTTTTTTCTCTGCTTTTTTATAATTTTTCTGTACAGGCTATAGGGGTAAGGCCCCTGGTAATTGACCTGGAGGTTTCACCGGGTGCTACGGAGGAATTTGAAATAACTCTGACCCCTTCTGATAAAGTGGAGATAGTTAATTTAAGTTTCTATAGGCCTGTTCAGGTCAATACAGGGGCATTATTATATCAGGAAGAAGATGCTGAATCCTTTTCCATTTTGAACTGGATAGAGCTGGAGGAAAAAAGAGTAGAGTTAGCTCCCGGGGGAAACCGGGTAATTAGGGGAAGGGTTACAGCTCCCTTTGCTGCTGAAGGTACCCATACAGTTGTCATTATGGTGGAACCAGAAGTGGAAGAAGCAGAACGGGGTGTTACCTTTAAAATCAGATATGCCATCAGGGTGAATATTAAAATAGACCGGCCGGGACTCCGCCCCCGGGGAGAATTGCTCTCGGTGGAATTTTTGACAGAAGATGTAGATTACCCTCAAATCGATGTCCTCTTTAAAAATAATTCTAAAATGTATTATGAAACTACCGCAGAAGCAACGCTCAGAAATGAACAGGGCAGATTGATACAGCGTATAGAGTTAAAGCCACCTGTATCCTGGCAGTCAGGCAGTAGTTCAACGACAATATATCCTGGAGCTGAGGTGTTTTTCACAGGTAATATTACCGAACCTCTCTATCCCGGTGATTATCAATTGAGGCTATTTTTCCGTTATGCCAATGGTATGCAGTTGATAGAGAAAAGGGAGATCAGGATTAAGGAAGAGATCGGGATAGGCCAGCATTTTAAAGCTTTAAGGATCCAGCCTGAAAATATCAGCCTGGACCTGAGGCCAGGTGCTGTCAGCAGCCAGCTTATAGAAATAGAAAACCTCAGTAATGAGGAGGTCCATTTATTCGTTACCGGCAGGGATATCGAGCCGGATTATCCCTATTCCATATATGGAAATATGGAGATTCAAATGCGGGGAGAACAGGAAATGCTTATCCCGCCCTATGGGAAGAAAAGGCTTGTGGCTACCTTCAGGTCTCCAGGGGATCTAGCAGCCGGTGCTTACTATGGTTATCTGGACTTCATCCACCCTGTGGCAGAAGATAGGGCAGAGCTCTATTCTGTTGGCCTGGAGGTAATTTCAGGCCGGCATGAACTGGCAGCTGAAGCGGAGATTTTGAGTTTATACCCGTCAGAGGAAATATTCAGTGTTGAGATATTAAATAAGGGGAAAGGCCCCCTCTTTCCTGAAGGAAGGTTGTTCCTGAAGGATGGAGAAGGGAGAATTGTCAAGGAGATAGAACTGAGTATGCAGGAAGGCATGGAGAAGATATTGCCTGGAAAATCTGGCTTAATGCTGGGGATAGAGGAAGATATACCGGCCGGCTCTTATACAGCAGAGATCAATATCTTTGAAGACGGCCAGAGTATTGTAAAAAAAGAGTATGTGGTGGAAGTAAATTAGATTTCATTTATTTTATAGAAAAAGAAGGAATTTTGTCAAAGAAGGGTGAATAATAAATTAGATTAATATATAAGGGAGGTGGTAGGTGACAATAGAGTGGGTATAGTTCTATAATTGTTGTTGTTTGTGTTTCTACGTTTTTCCTCTCATTGGAGGCTAAGACCCGTCATCCTTATCTGGTCACCTATGGGGTGGCGGCGAGCCAGTGGTGAAACCGGCCAATAGAGAAAGAATAATACTTAAATCCAATGAGGAGGAATCATGATGAAGAGATTTAGTGTTTTGATACTGGCAGCAACTCTGTTGCTCGCAGTAAGTGGACTGGTAATGGCTGTAGAGAAAAATGGCAGTTTCAATGTAACGATAAATGTACCTGGATTTGTATATGTTAAGGCTCCAGCAGATCTTGTACTTAACATCGAAAAGCCGGAAGATGAAGTTAGAGCTTTTAGCCCTTTTGTAGTAAGTGCCAATACAAATTTCAGTGTTGTAATAGAGTCTAAGGGTTTTGGAGATAATAATGTACTAAATGAATTAATAAGCTATAATATTTATGGTGCAAACAATTTGCTACCTGTTGGTGGAACATATACGCAGAATGGTGTTCCGGCCGGCACCTATCGCGGCAATTTTGAAGTAGTTGTTAAACCGTTTATAAATACAGATGACTGGACTACAATAGGTGCAGGGGAATATAGAGATACGATTACTTTCACTATAAGTGCTAATTAATCTCACCAACCGGAGTTGGTGTCAATATCAATAAGCAAGGCATGGCCGTTAAGCCTTGCTTTTTTTATTTTATGACATTTAGATGGGCAAAACAAATAGAATATAAAAATAAAGAGAGAGATTAATTTAAAATATAGAAAAAAATGCTTTTTAATCCTTTACAGTGTGGAAAATTTCTGTTATAATAAAATTAAAGAAAAATACATATTTACGGTGTTCTTTTCACGATAAAGGTAAACCCATCGAAAGGTGGGGGCACAAAGCCACGGGCCTAAGGTGTAATGCTATGGCAGCCGGGCCACCGAAGAGGAGAACCAGGAGGATTGGGGATCTATCAGCCTTTTGGTTTGATAGATTTTTTCTTTTGGTTTCCTCTTCTCTGGGAAAGGGTGAGGCGTTTTCCAGAGGAGGAAAAATATGAGAAAGCTTAATTTTAATTTCAAACTTAATCTAATATTGGGTTTGCTTATCACTTTGCTTTTAATAAGCAATATCTCCCATGCCAGTACGGGCAGGGTAGAAGTGAAGGTTGTAGTACCTTCCATGCAAAGATTGATAGTAAATGATCCTGTAGCCGTTAGTTTTAGTTATCCGTGGGAAGGCATGGAGTCCGGTGAGGCTCTTATATTTAGAAACGTAGGAAATATCAATGTTCAGAGTAATGTAGACTGGCTATTGAATATCAGTTCCCTGGAATATTACCGGGAACTGGAGATTTATCTGCGGCCAGCAGGAAAACTGAATGCACAATGGCAGAGAGTAGACGGCTCCAATGCCCTTTTCAGTGGCGGAAACGGTTCCGAAAATATCAGCTGGGATATCAAGATAGTACCGGCCAGATATAATTATACTTCTGGTAACCGCGGTACAATTGCAGATAGAGAAAGTATACGCGAAATGCGTACAGTCAATCTTATTTTTACACTAACACAGCTATAATCCAAACTATAATTAATAATTCATATTTCATAATTCATTTTCTTCATAATACCCCTTTAATTTTTTATATATATACAGGCAAGAGTACTTTTACTCTTGCTTTTTTTATTTCAAAAAAACTTTTTATTTTTTCAGGGAGAAGCAGGATTATTTAAATTAATATAGAATATAAATATTAAAGTTATTTTAAAGCTTAAAATAAGTTGGAGTAAAGAGCTCTTTTTTATAGAAAAAGGAGATATCTATGCAGGAAGTACAGGTGGGTAATTCCCGGTATATCCGGGATTTGAACTTAACCGGTATTTTTAGGTTGATACAAAAATATGGCCCCATTTCCCGCAAGGAATTGGCGGAAAATACGGGTTATAGTGCTGCTACTATAACCAATCATGTAAAACGTTTAATTGATGAAGGTTTTGTCATCGAGACCGACAAAGGGAGTTCCACTGGCGGCCGGCGGCCTGTCTATTTGACAGTCAACCCGGAACAGGGTTATATACTGGCTGTAGATATTGAGGTCAAGCAGATCAGGATTTTGCTATTTGATCTGAATCTGAAGGTAAAGGAGAAACTGGAACTCTCTATTGAGGTAAGGACTGCAGAAGAGGTTTTACAAATACTGGCAGAACAGATCAGGTCTTTTTGCCGGCAAAATGATATTAAAGAGGAAAAAATAATCGGTATGGGGGTAGTTCTTCCCGGGCTGGTTGACAATAAAAATGGTTATTTACATTTTGCCCCTAACCTGAAATGGCGGGATATTGATATAAAGGGTTATTTTGAAAAAGCCCTGGGTTATAAAATAGTGGTGGAAAATGAAGCGAAAGCGGCAGTACTGGGGGAAAAGGAACTGGCCTTTCCCGATGTGGAGAATATGGTTTATGTATCTATCAATGAAGGGATTGGTTGTGGAATAATCTTTAATGGGAGCCTTTACCGGGGGGCCAGTGGCAATGCCGGGGAGTTTGGCCACATTATAATCGATAGTAAGGGCCCTGAATGCCACTGTGGTAATTTTGGCTGTTGGGAGACCCTGGCCTCAACAAAATACATAAGCAACCGTTATTTTGAAGAAACCGGCAAGATTATCCCTTATCTGGATTTATGTAAACAGGCTATTGCTGATAATGAGATTTTGCTGGAGATTGTCAAAGAGACGGCCCGTAATATTGCCATAGGCCTGGTGAATATAGTCAATAGTTTGAGCCCGGAAGTACTGGTGATTGGAGGAAATATTTTAGCTTTAAAGAATTATATAATGGAAGATATAGAGGAGATTCTTACAGAAAAGGCCCTATCCGTTTTGAAGCAAAAGGTAGAATTGGCATGTAGTAAATTAGGCAATAAAGCGGCCCTTTATGGAATAGCCAGAATGGTTTTTGACATCAATATAGAAGAAGAAATAATTGCAAGGATAAATTAAAGGAGGTAAAAACATGTCATATTTATTAGGGCTGGACATTGGGACCAGTGGTGTGAAGGGCTTGTTACTATCTGGGGAGGGTGAAATTAAATTAACCCACACAGAAAACTATCCCCTTTATACACCTCATCCTGGATGGGCAGAGCAAAATCCAGAGGACTGGTGGGAGGCTACCAAAAAATGTATCAAAGGTATTATCAGTAAAAGCGGTATAGATCCTGCAGATATTAAAGGGATTAGCTTTTCCGGCCAGATGCACAGCTCTGTATTTCTGGATGAAAATATGGAGATAATAAGACCTGCCATTCTCTGGAGTGATACCAGAACCAGTAAACAATGCCAGGAGATTTATGAGAGGGTTGGCGGCCTGGAGTCCTTGATAGGTTATGTATCAAACCCTGCCCTGGAAGGTTTTACTGCTCCCAAGATTTTGTGGCTCAGGGAGAATGAGCCGGAGAACTACGCAAAAGTAAAAATGGTTTTATTGCCGAAAGATTATGTCCGTTTTAAACTGACTGGTGCTGTACATATGGATGTTTCTGATGGAGCAGGAACCCTCCTGATGGATGTTGTGAAAAAGGACTGGTCTGAGGGCTTACTGGAAAAACTGGGACTCTCCCGGGAGATTTTACCACCTGTAGTGGAATCTATCGCTGTTACCGGAGAGATTACAGAAGAGGTAGCTGCTGAAACAGGCTTGAAGGCAGGAACACCTGTTGTAGCAGGCGGTGCTGACAATGCCTGTGGTGCTGTAGGCAGCGGCATCATCAAGGAAGGCCGGGTAATGGTCAGTATCGGTACTTCCGGTGTTGTTGTAGCTTTTGCCAGACAACCTAATGCTGACCAGGGAGGAAGGATCCATCTCTTCAACCATTCCCGTCCCGACAGCTGGTACATGATGGGAGTAATGCTCTCTGCAGGTATGTCCTTTGAATGGATGAAGGAGAACCTGTTTGGCAATGATCTGGATTATGACAGGTTAAATGCCCTGGCGGCAGAAGTAGAAGCAGGTAGTGAAGGTTTAATCTTCTTACCTTATCTGTATGGTGAGAGGACACCACATGCTGATGCCAATGCCCGTGGTGTGTACTTCGGTATTTCCGGTAAACATGACCGGAGACACTTTATCCGCAGTACCATGGAGGGTGTAGCCTATGGCCTGAATGATTCCCTGGAGTTAATCAAAGCACAGGGAGTGGCAATAGATGAAATCAGGGCCATCGGCGGGGGAGCAAAGAGCCCGGTCTGGCAGCAGATACTGGCTGATATCTTTGGCCATGAGATAAGCCTGCTTAATGTAGAGGAAGGGCCGGCTTTTGGTGCTGCCCTGATTGCCGGTGTTGGTGTTGGCCTCTATGATAGTTTTGAAGAGGCTGGAGAAAGCATTATCAGAGTCGATAAGACTATAGCACCTATTGAAGATAATGTGAAGAGATACAATGAATATTACTCAATCTATAGAGATCTTTATAATAGCTTAAAAGGAGATTTTGCTAATTTAGCAAATTTAAATTAAATATAAAGGAGGCATACTTATGAGTTATTTTAAGGATGTAACAGCAATTAAGTATGAAGGTAAGAATTCAAAGAACCCACTTGCTTTTAAGTATTACAATCCAGATGAACTGGTTGGCGGACAGAGGATGGAGGATATTCTGAGGTTTTCTGTAGCCTACTGGCACACCTTCTCAGCAGAAGGTAGTGACATGTTTGGTTCAGGTACCTGGGCAAGACCCTGGGAAACTGGTACACCAATGGAAAGGGCCAAAAAGAGAGTAGAGGCTGCCTTTGAATTCATGCAAAAATTAGGGGTTAAATACTTCTGTTTCCATGATGTAGACATCGCACCAGAGGGAGAAACCCTGAAAGAAACCTTTGCCAATCTGGATGAAATCGCAAAATTGATCAAAGAGAAGATGGATGAGACCGGTATTAAATTACTGTGGGGTACCTCTAACCTCTTTGGTCATCCAAGGTTTATGCATGGTGCAGCAACCTCACCAAATGCCGATGTTTTTGCTTACTCTGCAGCCAAAGTTAAGAAGGCTATGGAGATAACCAAAGAATTAGGCGGCGAGAACTACGTCTTCTGGGGCGGCCGTGAAGGCTATGAGACCCTGCTCAATACCGATATGGCCCTGGAACTGGACAATTTTGCCCGCTTCCTGCATATGGCCGTAGATTATGCTAAAGAAATAGGTTTTACAGGCCAGTTCCTGATTGAACCAAAACCAAAAGAGCCAACAAAGCATCAGTATGATTTTGATACTGCTACAGTAATTGCTTTCTTACGTAAATATGGCCTTGATGACTACTTCAAGGTAAATATTGAGGCTAACCATGCTACTTTAGCCGGCCATACCTTCCAGCATGAGCTGCATGTAGCAAGGATCAATGGCATGTTAGGTAGTGTTGACGCTAACCAGGGAGATATGCTCCTGGGTTGGGATACAGACCAGTTCCCGACAAATATTTATGATACTACCATGGCTATGTATGAAATCCTGAAGAATGGTGGCCTGGCCCCAGGCGGCTTAAACTTTGACGCCAAGGTACGTAGAGGCTCCTTTGAACCAGTAGATCTCTTCTACGGACATATCGCTGGAATGGATGCCTTTGCCAAAGGCCTGAAGGTAGCCCATCGTCTGTTAGAAGACCGGGTACTGGAAGACTTCATTGCCGATAGATATAAGAGCTTTACAGAAGGTATCGGTAAAGACATTGTTGATGGTAAAGTTGGCTTCAAAGAGCTGGCTGAATATGCCATGGAAAATGATCAGATTGTTAATCAATCCGGTAGACAGGAGTACCTGGAAGCTATCGTTAATCAGTATATCCTGGAAACTGAATAATATAGTAATTTATGGACTGTTTCCTCTGGAAACAGTCCATTTTATTTTTGGATATATTTTTATATACTAAAAGCAGGATTTAATAATTATATATAGAAGTATTTATAATAAAACTAAAAGGGAGTGAAGAGGGGCCGATGGATAATTATGATGTAAGGTGGGAACAATTATTATCAGAATTAAGTGATATGAGCGAGATAGCCGAAGGTATGTTACAGGATGCCATCAAAGCACTGAACTCCAGAGATGTTGAATTAGCTAAAGAAGTTATAAACAAAGATGATTTAGTGGACAATTATTTAATTACAATTGAGGAACAGGCTACCCGCTTACTGGCAATGAATCAACCCTTAAAGAGTGATGTCTGGAATAATATCGCTGCTATAAAAATTGCCAGTGACCTGGAACGTGTTGGTGATATGGCCAATAATATCGCTGAAATCGTACTAAATTTAAATAAGGATGAAAAAGTAGAACCCCTGATAATGATCCCTGAACTGGCTGATCTGGTTTTAGAGATGCTGGATACAGTTCTGGAAGCCTTTGTAACCAGAAATGCAGATCTGGCAGAGGCTGTTTGCCGTAAAGATGAAGAAGCAGATAATATTTATGAGCAGATCTATAACAGCAGTCTCAAGTTAATAAATAAAGCAGAGGGTACAGCCAATATAGGCCAGATAATCAGTTTTCTTGATGTGGCCAAATCCCTGGAGCGGATTGGCGACCATGCCACCAATATAGGAGAGGAAACAATTTTTGTTGTTACAGGAAAGAGGGTCAAGTACTAATTAAATTCATTTATATATTGCCTATGCAGAAAGTCATCTTTTCCAGGATGACTTTCCTCTCTTTATAGAAACTTAATAAAACCATAAAAGATTATAATTAGAAAAGGAATGGTTATGAAAATGAAAATCGAAGCAGATTTACACACACATAGTGTTGCCAGTGGTCATGCCTATAGTACAGTCTCAGAACTGGCTCTGGCTGCAGCAGAGAGAGGGCTCAAGATGATTGCCATTACGGATCATGGTCCAGCTATACCTGGCGGCCCCCATTTATATCATTTCTCCAACCTGAAGGTTTTGCCTGAATACCTCCATGGTGTCAGGCTCCTGAAAGGGGTAGAAGCCAATATAAGCAGTAATGGGGAGATTGATCTGCCGGAAGAAATTCTGAGACAGCTGGATTTTGTTACTGCCGGTATCCATACTTTTGCCAATTATGATAATACAACTATGGAAGAACATACCGCAGCAACTATTGCTGCCATGAGGAATCCCTATGTGATGATGATAACCCATCCAGAAAATGCTTTTTTCCCTGTAGATATAGAGGCTATTGTGAAGGCTGCTGCTGAATATAAGGTGATTCTGGAGCTAAATGCCAGTTCCTTTGATAAATTCCGTTTTGGTAAAAGAGGCGATGTGGAAAAGGTCCTTAAGATGTGCAGGTTGGCCAGGGAATACGGTGTTCCTTTATGTTTGAATAGTGATGCTCATATTCACCTGGATGTAGGTAATATTGAGCCGCTGGCGGAGATAATTAATATGGCAGGTTTAAAGAAAGAAGATGTTTTAAATACATCTGTGGAGACAATAGAAAGGTTTCTGGCAGAAAAGAAGACGGTCGGGTGACCGTCTATTTTTTAATTAGTGTCTTGGGTTTTGGGAGACAGTTTTTATAGCCTCGGTTATTGTAGAGATAGCATCTACCTTTAATTGTGTTTCAAATTCCCTGATCCGGATAAGAATCTCTCCCTGATGGCTGGCTACATATCCAGTAGGCAGTCTATTTAGTGAGTAGGATGCTATATCCAGCAAACAGGTTTCGCAGGTACAGACATCGCTGAACTCATCCTTTTGCAATAAGTCCTCCATAATCTCAATGACAATTTGTTCTGTATAATTTTTTAATTTCTTACTGATAACCGATAAATCTATTTTCCTCCTCCTCCTCTTTAAGCCGGAAAGTTAAGATAATATCCAATTATTTAAATTCTCCTTTTATTGAAAAATTCCTTTTTTGAATTAAATATAATTATGTGGTAAAATATTTATGAAATTCTTGATGGAGGGTAAAAGCGTGAACGAAAAGGAAAAGTTATTAACAGAATTAAATCGGAACCTGGAGCTCCTTCTAGCTGATGAGAGGAATATGATTGCCAATCTGGCCAATGCCTCTGCTTTGCTATTTAACATCCTGCCAGATATTAATTGGTCAGGTTTTTATTTGCTTAACGGTGATGAACTGGTACTGGGCCCCTTCCAGGGTAAACCTGCCTGTGTACGGATACCGGTGGGAAAAGGTGTCTGTGGAACAGCTTTCCAGGATAGGAAGACCTATGTAGTTCCTGATGTTCATGAGTTTCCCGGCCATATAGCCTGTGATGAAGCCTCCCAATCGGAGATAGTGGTTCCTATTATTATAGAAGGGAAGCCGGTCGGAGTGATGGATCTGGATAGTCCTATAAAGAGCAGGTTTGATGAAATAGACCAGAAGTATCTGGAGGAATTCGTAAAGATTTTAATCGGTAAAACTGATTTTATTTAAAATTTGCTTATATTAATATAAATTCGTTTCATAATTTAGTTAGTTATTTTTATCACATTGTCTCATATTGAGACAAAGGGGGTGCCGCCATGCTGGACGAACTGGATATGAAGTTGCTGGAAGATCTCTCCAGGGATAGCCGGCTTTCATATGCTGAACTGGGCAGGAAATATAATTTGAGCAGGGTATGTATCCGCGAAAGGATTAATAACCTGGTCGAACGGGGTGTAATTGAACGGTTTACAATTGTGGTCAATCCAGAAAAGTTGGGAAAAAAACTGGCAGTCTTCTTTGATATAGAGGTCAAACCGCATGCTCTATACAAAATGGCTGAGGAACTGGCCGCAGAAGAACCGGTGACCAATATTTATCTGATGACCGGTTCTCCAACTCTTTATGCCAATGCTTTACTGGAAAGCCATGAGGAATTAGAGAGGTTTATTCAGGAAAAACTATATTCCAGAGAGGAAATTTTAAGGGTCAATACTAACATAATGTTAAAGAAATTCAAAGTTAATAATATCAGTTTATGTCCTTGAGTATAAAAATACCCGGAAGGGTATTTTTTTTATTTAATGAGATATTATAAATTTAGAATTATCCTTGACAGTGATGGATTGAGATGCTATATTAATAATAGTAACAATTATAGTTACTAAAATATTAATATACATAAAAAAATTAAGGGGGAATTAAAAATGGTAAAGAATGACATGACTGCTCAGAATCTGCGTTCTGCCTATGGAGGTGAAAGCCAGGCTTATCAACGTTACCAGGTCTGGGCCCGGGTGGCAGAGAAAGAAGGTTTTCCTAATGTAGCCTTACTTTTTAGAGCCATAGCCTATGCAGAAGAAGTTCATGCCGGCAATCATTATGAAGCTCATAGCAATATTTCCGGCGATTTCCTGGTTGCTTCCGGCGGTATATTTGGTATTGGCTCTACTTCTGAAAACCTGCAGGGCGGTATTGATGGAGAACTTTTTGAGATTGAGCAGATGTATCCTACATATCTCCTGGTAGCAAAGGATCAGGGTGAGAATGACGCTGTTCGTTCTTTCCATTATGCTGTTGAAGCAGAAAAGATCCACGCTGATTTATTTACTGAGGCTAAAAAAGCTGTGGATGCAGGCAAAGATTACGAACTTGAGTATGTGAGTGTATGTTCTGTATGTGGCCATACAGTTAAAGACGGTACCCCTGACAAATGCCCCATCTGTGGTGTAGGAAAAGAGAAGTTTGTAGAGTTTAGAAAATAAATAATTATAAAGCAGGGGAGGTATTAAATGAGCAAGTATGTATTACAGACTGCTAAAGATCCTGCCAATTTAACACCCCATGAAGAAAAACATGTTCCCTATATCGAGGCACCGGATAGAGTTAAAAAAGGCGAGTATTTCCAGGTAACGGTCCGGATGGGTAGAGGGATTGACCATCCCATGGAGCCGGGCCACTTCATCCAGTATGTAGATCTGTATGCAAACTATTACTATCTGGGCCGGGTTAATTTTACACCTGACACCAAAGCAGAAGCAACAATGACGATTAAACTGGATGAATCCTGTACTCTGAGGGCTTATGAGTTTTGTAACCTTCATGGTATGTGGGAATCTTCCCGTGAAATTATCGTGGAAGAATAATTATTACAAAAATGGGCCAAACTACTGATGGAGGTGGTTTGCCCTAAATGGCAAAAATAATGTCCGAGAGAACGAAATATGAATTGGCTGCGGAGTTGGGGTTCGCTCACAAAGTCAAGGATGGAGATTGGGGCAATATAACCACCCGGGAAGCCGGGTCATTGGTAAAGGCAGCTATAGCTAAAGCGGAAGAGTTAATGGCCCGGGAAAAGCAAGGACAGTAGGATGTTTTCCTACTGTCCTTTTTTATTAGCTGATTTTTGCCAGTGTAAATGTCTTATTTTTCCCGGAGAGGGTTAAACATAAGGATTTTCCCTACCTTCACTGACCCTGATAAAATCCAGTATAAGGGCAATCTGGATGGCAATCAATAATTGATCCAGTATTCCCCCTAAAAAAGCTGTTCTGCAAACAGCCTGGTCGATAATACTCTCATTTACTGAGGGTGTTCTGGTTAGCTCTTCAGCTGCTCCCACCAATAGCCTGTAAGAATCTGTCAGTAAAATAAACCTGTCAATCAGTGTATCTATGTCTCCAAGTATTATGTTATCCCCTACTTTTAACATACTACATCCTCCTAAAGCTTCAGTTTTTATATTATATTCAGTTTTTGAGAGATTTGTTCTATGCCATCTGCCGGTGCTTTCTTGCAATATTATTTTATTCAGTATATAATTTATAATAATCAAATAAATTAGATATTAGGTAATAACTGGTTATTAATTTGACAAACTTTTTTAATTTTTTTAAAAAGGGGTGTATTATCTATGGGTAAAATGGAAATAAAACTGGATGTAAATAATATGTTTGTGGACAGAATAGGTAAAGAACATGGCTTAAACATTGAAGAAGTGAATTCTTTTCAGGCAAAGGTAAGCCAGGCCCATGAAAATATTAAAAAGGCTGAACCTGGCTTCATGAAGCTGCCCTTTAACCAGGCAGAGATAGTCAGTGAGATCCTTCAACTGGTAGAAGAAACAAAGGACAGGATTGATAATTTTGTGGTCCTGGGGATAGGTGGTTCTGCCCTGGGTAATATAGCAATGCAAACTGCCCTCAATGATCCCTACTATAATTATAGAGAGGATATCCGTAAGGGGTACCCCCGTTTATTCGTTCCTGATAATATAGATCCGGTCCGCTTCAGGAGTTTGCTTGATATGCTCGATTTGAAGAGGACCCTCTTTAATGTCATTTCCAAATCCGGTGGGACAGCAGAGACTATGGCCCAGTATTTAATCGCCAGGGAAGCTGTAGCAAAGGAAGTAGGGGAAGATAAACTGAAAGAGCATTTTATTGCTACGACCAGTGAGCACTCCGGATACCTGCTGGAGATTGCCCGGCGGGAAGGTTTCAGGACTTTCTATATTCCCGAAGATGTGGGAGGCAGGTTTTCTGTCCTGACCCCGGTAGGCCTCCTTTCGGCTGCTTTCTGTGGTATAGATATAGAGGAATTACTGGCGGGGGCAGCCTTTATGGCGGACAAATGTTCCACTGATGATCTCTGGAAAAATCCGGCTTACC
Source organism: Halanaerobiales bacterium (assembly GCA_025451675.1). Lineage (GTDB taxonomy): Bacteria > Bacillota > Halanaerobiia > Halanaerobiales > DTU029 > DTU029. Next base: position 17,391 of record JANWJZ010000033.1, read on the forward strand.
TGAATGCTGTTTTACATTACCTGGGCTATCAGAAAGGCAAGACCCTTTCTGTCATGATGCCCTATGCTCATAGTTTAAAGGATGTGGCAGATTGGTACAGACAACTATGGGCTGAATCTCTTGGTAAAGAAGTAGATAGAGAAGGTAACCTGGTCAATGTCGGGCCCACTCCCATAAAAGCCCTTGGTGCGACAGATCAGCATTCCCAGCTGCAATTGTACATGGAAGGCCCTTATGATAAAATTATAACCTTCCTGGAAGTGGAGGATTATGGGGTAGAGGTTGAGATACCGGAGCTTTATGAAGATATACAGGGGGTTGCCTATCTGGGAGGGCATACCCTGAATGAATTGCTTATAACTGAGAAGAAGGCAACAGAATTGGCTCTGACCCAGAGGGGCAGATTAAACCAGACTATTGTGTTACCTGTAGTAAATGAATTTACCCTGGGACAATTATTCTATATGCTGGAATTACAGACGGCAATGATCGGTGAGTTATTTAATATTAATGCCTTTAATCAGCCGGGGGTTGAATTGAGTAAACATTATGCCTATGGTGTCCTGGGCCGCAAGGGATATGAAGATAAAAAAGAGGAATACTTTAATAGACCGGAAAAAGATGATAAAATGATTATATAGGCAAAAATATACTAAAGGAGAGAGACATGGATTATAGGAAGCTATACAGGGAGAAACTGATTTCTGTTGAAGATGCAGTTGCAATGGTCAATTCAGCTGATCACATTGTTACTGGTCTCGGCTGTGGCGGGGCCACAGCCTTTCTGGAAAAATTGGTTGAACGCAAAGATGAGCTAAGAGATGTGGTAATACACCAGATGCTGCCTTTATATAATTTTAGCTATTTCCAGCCTGGCATGGAGGCTTCTTTTTGCCACAATTCCTGGTTCAATAGTGTTTATTCAAGAAATCTGGTAAATGAAAAAAGGGCAGATTTTACTCCCAATTTTTTTCACGAATCTCCGGGTTTTTTCAGTAATTATCATAAGATAAATATCCTGGTTGCTTCAGTCAGCCCGATGGACAGGCATGGCTATTTCAGTTTTGGCCTTTCTGTTGATTATACAAAACCAGTGGCGGAACATGCCGATCTGGTTATATTGGAGATTAATAAAGAGATGCCCCGTACATTAGGGGATTCCTTCATCCACATCAGTGAAGTGGATTACCTGATAGAGAGTGATTATCCTATACCAGAATTGCCTGTTAGTGAACCCGATAAGGTAGAATTAAAGATCGGTGAATATGTGGCAGAGCTTATTGAAGATGGCTCTACCCTCCAGCTGGGTATAGGGGGTATCCCCAATGCCATCACTGCCTCCCTTACCGATAAAAAGGATTTAGGCATCCATAGTGAGATGCTGACAGATGGCATGGTTGACCTGGTAGAAAAGGGAGTCATAACCAACAGGATGAAAAGCCTGCATAAAGGAAAGATTATAGGTTCTTTTGCTGCCGGGACCAGGAGATTGTATGATTTTCTGGATGATAACCCGATGGTAGAGATGCATCCAGTTTCTTACACAAATGATCCCTTTATAATCAGTAGAAATTATAAGATGGTTTCCATAAATTCCTGTATAGAGGTTGACCTCCTGGGACAGTGTGCTGCTGAGACAGTGGGAACAAAACAAATCAGTGGTACGGGAGGGCAGACTGATTTTGTAAGGGGTGCTGTTAAATCAATTGGCGGCAAGAGTATTATTGCCCTGAAATCCACTGCTTTAAATGGGACAAAATCCACTATAGTACCAGTGCTCTCCCAGGGAGCTGTTGTAACTACCGGAAAAAATGATGTAGATTACATTGTAACAGAATATGGTATTGCTCATCTGCGGGGGAAATCAGCTTCGGAAAGGGCGGAGGCTTTAATTAATATTGCCCATCCGGACTTCCGTGCTGAATTGAGGAAGCAGGCTCCGTATTTAAGATAATAGACAGGAAAAGGGAGGGAGATAAGTGGAACTGGTATCGGTTGAAGAGCTTTCCGGAAAGAAATTATACAGGCTCAGGGATGAAAGTGGACAGGCTTATATAGGAGAACCAATATTTATCAGTAAAAAACCTAAGTCACGTGTTGTGGCAGATATCGTCAGGGAAATAGAAGGGATTATTAAGAAAAGGAATGAACTAATTAAACACCCATCCTATATTATTTATGAAGGCGTGGAACTGGTAAATGATGAGTATTGTCTTGTGCGTAAAGGGGATGAGGTATACCAGTCTCTGCATTCAAGTATAGAGGAAAGTGGGCTTACTCTGGAAGATGCAGTTGATTTGATGATTACTTTGGGTGAATTGGCTGTAGAATTGGAGGCTACTGACATAACCTGGCCGGTTATCCTACCTGCCTCTTTATATGTAAGTACAGATAAGAGCCTGAAGGTGATGGACCCGGATATATGTATCCAACTACTTAAGTATTGGGAGCCGGAAGAGGCCAATCTTCTTGAAATTTACCTGGCTCCTGAAGTGTTCAGGGATAATACCAGAGACCAGCAGGCCCTGATTTATTCGGCAGGGGTACTTATGTATTATCTGCTTACCGGAAAGTGGCCCTATAGTACAGTCAGTAATTCAGATTATAGTAAATCAGATCTGGTTCATGAGATACTTAATACCAGGCCTCTGGAACCGGCCTATTTGAACCCGGATCTTTCTCCGGCTTTAAATAATTTTGTAATGGGGTTGCTCCAGAAGGAAAGAGAAGAAAGGATAGGGGATTGGAAGAGTTTTCTGGGGGATTTACAGTCAATTAAAGCTGCTGGTCTTCATGCCAGCCCGGAAGAGAGGGAGGAATTCGCGGCCAGGGCAGAAAAGGTCATTAAAAAGGCTCAGTGGAAGAAGGGCTTTATTAATTTCTGGCGGAAGAGATGGAAACCAGTGGCCATAGTGGCTGCAATAGTATTGGTTTTATATATTGTAGGGTTATTTACTGCTGTGGATCCCTATATAACCGCGGAAAATTCCCCGGAGGAGGTAGTGGAATATTTCTACCTGGCCATAGATAAAAAGAATACTGCTTTGCTGGATGAAACTACTGAAATGGATTTAAAACATCTGGATCGTATGGTAGCCAGTATTCATGTGATAGAAAGTATGCGTTCTGCCTATAATTTCGGTGGAGATGGACAGAGAGAAGGGGTTTTCGGCATATATGATCTGCAGATAAAAAAACTGGATGATTATCCCACTTATCAAGCGGATTATACCTTTTACTTCTATATTGAAGATGATGAGATTTACAGTAGTCAGATTAGTTCAGGTGAGGACTTTTTGAACAGATATGAAGTGATGATGTCAGATATAATCCAACTGGAGCAGATAGAAGGTATCTGGCAGATTGTTAATATTGAAGGCAGTCTTGGCTTGATTATGGAAGGCAGGATAATGGAGCTGGTAGAATAATAAATATCCCTGGGGTTAATCCCCAGGGATATTTTAAATTTCAATAAATATATATTGGGATTTAAAGACACAGGCTAATTGAAATTACACTGGGTGGCCAGTCTTTATGAATTAATGTATTTCCGGCCATAAAGTTCACTGATTTTTACAATCAGCTTCATTGCTTTTTCCATTGAGGATACAGGAATAAATTCGTATTTGCCGTGGTAATTATGACCACCAGTAAAGATATTGGGTGTGGGGAGTCCCATGTAGGAGAGCCGCGCTCCGTCAGTACCCCCGCGGATGGGAGTTATGATTGGGGTTATGCCTATTTCTTCCATAGCCTGATAGGCAATATCGACAATTTCTTTATTCTTTTCAATAATTTCCTTCATATTATAGTACTGGTCAGTTATTTTCAGCTGTATCCTTCCTTTATCATATTTTTCATTTAACTCCCTGACTATCTCTTCCAATGTGGTTTTTCTCTTGATAAAGTTAATCTTGTCAAAATCCCTGATGATATAGTATAATTTTGTCTCCTCTACATTTCCCTTGATACTGACCAGATGATAAAAACCTTCATAACCTTCTGTGTCGGCCGGGGTTTCATCTGCCGGTAGTTTACTGATTAATTCATTGGCGATCAATATAGAATTAACCATTTTCCCTTTGGCTGTACCTGGGTGTACGCTTTCACCCTTTATGCTTATCCTGGCGGCAGCAGCATTAAAGTTTTCATATTCCAGTTCGCCTATTGGTCCGCCGTCTACGGTATAGGCCAGATCAGCCCCGAACTTTTTCACATCAAAGAAATCAGCACCACGGCCAATCTCTTCGTCAGGGGTAAAGGCAATCCTGATTTTGCCGTGTTTTATTTCAGGGTTTTCCAGTAAATATTCTATAGCCGTGATTATTTCAGCTATTCCCGCCTTATCATCTGCTCCCAGCAATGTGGTACCATCGGTTGTAATGATTTCTTCTCCTATGTAATTCTTCAATTCGGGGAAATCATTGGGAGAGAGGATAATATTCTCTTCTTTGTTCAGTACAATATCCCCTCCATCATAATTTTTGACTATCTGTGGTTTGACATCTTTACCTGGCATATCCGGGCTGGTATCCATATGGGCAATGAAACCGATAGTGGGGGTTTCCTTACCTTCCTCCAGATTTGATTCCAGGGTGGCCATGAGATAGCCTCTCTCATCAAGGCTGACTTCTTTTAAGCCTATTTCCTCCAATTCTTCTTTTAATGCCCGGGCAAAAACCAGCTGTCCTTCAGTACTGGGAGTTGTACCGGATTCCTCATTAGACTGGGTATCATATTTAACATACCTTAAAAATCTTTCCACTACTTTTGACATATTAATCACCTCGCTTATTATTATATCTTTTATTTGATAAAAATAAAATAGAAAGCCTGGTTAGAGTTAGAAAGGAGAATAAAAGATGATATAATATTATATATGAAAAAATATATAAATATTTAGTGAATATTATCAGTAAATTTAATAGTACAAAATTTCAGTAGGAGGCAGGAAAAGCGGGAATAGTATAGAAATAATGATTCGGGTATATAGGTTTTTGTTCAGATTACCTGATTAATGTCGGGTATATATTTTATATAATAAAAAATATTTTAAAATATTAATTAAAAATGGAGGAATGTACAATGCGCAAGCCAAGAGTTAATCCTTATTTACCCTCATGGGAATATATCCCGGATGCTGAACCATACGTTTTTGAAGATCCGGATAATCCAGGGAAATACCGTGTTTATATCTACGGTTCTCATGACCGTTTTAATGGATATGTATTTTGCCTGAATGATTATGTCTGCTGGTCAGCGCCTGTTGATGATCTGGGTAACTGGCGCTATGAAGGTGTTATCTATAGAAAAACAGATGATCCCCTGAATCCGGATGGGAGTATGTGCCTTTATGCACCGGATGTAACAATCGGCCCTGATGGAAGGTATTATCTGTATTATGTCCTGGATAAGGTACCGGTTGTCTCTGTGGCTGTCAGTGATACTCCTGCCGGAAAATATGAGTTTTACGGTTATGTCCGTTATCCCGATGGGACCCGCCTTGGTGAAAGACCTGGTGACCAGCCCCAATTTGACCCGGGAGTACTGACAGAAGGAGATGTTACATATCTTTATACAGGGTTCTGTGCTAAAGGTGACCGTTCCAGAAAGGGTGCCATGGCTACTGTTCTGGGGCCGGATATGCTAACAGTCATTGAGGAACCTGTTATAGTAGCTCCCAGTGAACCCTATAGCCAGGGGACAGGTTTTGAAGGGCATGAGTTTTTTGAGGCTCCCTCTATAAGGAAGAGAGGAGACACCTATTATCTTATCTACTCTTCTATTGTCATGCATGAACTGTGTTATGCTACCAGTAAGCACCCCACAAAAGGTTTTGAGTACCAGGGTGTTATAGTCAGTAATTGTGATCTCCATATTGACACATATAAGCCGGCAGAAAAACCCATGTATTATGGTGGAAACAACCATGGCAGTATAGTGGAGATAAATGGCGAATGGTATATTTTTTATCACAGGCATACCAATGGTACTGCTTTTAGCAGGCAGGGTTGTATGGAAAAGATTAAATTTAATGATGATGGAACAATCCCCCAGGTGGAGATGACTTCCTGCGGTTCCATTGAAGAACCATTACCAGGAAAGGGAGAATACCCTGCTTATCTGGCCTGTAACCTGTTCTGCAAGGAAGAATCCATGTATACCGACTGGACAGGCTCCTGGATGAATAATCAGTTCCCCAAGATAACCCAGGATGGCGGGGACGGAGATGAAGAGATAGGCTATATTGCCAATATGAAGGATTCCGCTACAGCTGGTTTCAAATATTTTGATTGTAAAGGTGTAAAGAAGGTCAAGATAAAGGTTCGGGGATATTGTGATGGAGAATTCGAGGTTAAAACTGCCTGGAATGGTGAACCATTAGGCAGTATTAAGGTGGGTTTCTCCAATATATGGAAGGAATATTCAGCAGATATAGCTATTCCGGATGGTGTGCAATCCCTGTATTTCACCTATAGGGGTAATGGCAGTGCCCATCTGGCTTCTTTTACCCTGGAGTAGTCTTTAAGAGTATAAGATATTAGGTTCAAAATAAATTCAGAAAGGAGCTTGTTAAATGTTGAAACTTTTAATTGTGGTATGTGCAATATTTTTGCTTACCGGTTTTTTTGCCGGGAAAAAGAATGTAGTTAAGGCAGCAAACCCATATTTACCGCTATGGGAACATATTCCTGATGCAGAACCCTATGTTTTTGAGGATCCGGATAATCCAGGGAAATACCGTGTCTATATCTACGGTTCCCATGATACAAGAAGATATGATTATTGCGGTTATGAGATTTCTGTCTGGTCTGCTCCAGTAGAGGATTTAAACAACTGGCGCAATGATGGTATTGTATTTGAATCTATTGTAGATGGAAAAGCTGATGTCTTATTCGCTCCTGATGTTGTAGAGGTAGTGGAGGCTGACGGTACAAAAACCTACTACCTTTATCCCAATAACCAGGCATATGGAAGAAATACCCAGGTGGCCAAAGCAAAGCGCCCGGATGGGCCCTTTGAAGTGTGCAACTGGAAACCGGGCAGCAAAACAGAGACTATTGGTATTCTGGGATTTGACCCGGCTGTCCTTGTAGACGATGACGGAACAGCATATGGTTACTGGGGTTTCCAGCGTGCCTTTGCGGCAGAACTGGATTCAGAGACCATGTATTCAATTAAACCTGGAACCAGTGTGATAGAGGATCCGATTGGCAGTTGTAATGATCAGGATGACAATGATTTCAGGTATTTTGAAGCCCCCTCTATACGTAAGATAAAAGGAAAATATGTACTGGTATATAGCAGGGTTACAAAGAATGGTGAATACGGGCTTGGTGAATCCAATTCAACACTGGCCTATGCCTATGCAGATCATCCCCTGGGGCCCTGGACATATGGTGGAATGGTCGTTGATTC
>JANWJZ010000034.1 GCA_025451675.1 Halanaerobiales bacterium
AACCCCAAACTTTTATTCGATTTTTCCCTTTCTTTAATTCTGCAATTGGGCCAACTACACTCTTTTCGGAGCGTTCCTTCCCTGTATAATCAAGATCGATTACCACTGCACTTCCATCTGGATTTTCAAAGTCTGCATCGGCCAGCCTTACCCTGCCCAGGGTATCTGTACCATGGATCTCTCCCAGGATTCCCTCAAAGTTTTCCGGCAGTTCACAGGACAGATAGACTTCATCTCCTTCTTCAATGATAGCGAATCCAGGGTTAAACCCTTCATCTACCAGATTTTCTTCCTCTTTATCGAAAGGTACTGCACCATTTAAATAAACATTTTTATTTATATATACAGGCTGTTCTACCTGCAGGAATGTCTCTAAATCACCTGGATATTTCTTATCCACCTCTTCCATAAATTCTTCCAATGATGTAGGATGGCCGTTAAAATGGGCTGTTCCTACTCCATGTTTGGCATCACCGGGTTCAGTAACAACACCCTTTATCTCCTCCCTGCCAATAAATATATTATTGTAGAAACGGTCATCTCCGCCATAAACAACAGCAAAACCTTTAATCTTTGTACTATGGGGACGATGGTATGGAGTTGAACGGTTTAATACCTTGCGCTGGACCATCTTGCCATGGAAGAGATTATTGATATAAGCCCCTCCCTGGGCCATATTATCCAGGGCATAATCTGATGCAAAAATATTATTATCTACAAGATATGGGCCATGGCTGACCTCTACAAAGAGGTCCCGGTTATTTTTATAGAAGAGATTTCTACTGATTCTGGTTCCCTGTGTCTGCCAGTCCAGCCATAATCCCAGAGAACAATCGTGGATACGGTTATTATATATCTGCACATCTATTGCAGCATGTAACTTGATACCGGCAATCTCGTGGCCGTAAAACTCCCGTTTTAAGGCAATATTATAGATATGATTATTGTATATCTCACTGAATACACAACCCAGGTGGCCTACTATTCCATTCTGGCCGCAATCATAGATAATGTTATTTCTAATTATATGTGAACCAACCTTTTCCTTACTCCAGCCTGCATCTGCTGCCAGGAAAACAGATTCAATCTGGTAATTATAACCTGGCTTGTCTTTCCGCCTGGAACGGAAATGATCACCTGTGGAAATCTCCTTACCGATACTGATGGCACTGCATTTTGCATCATGGATAATATTATTTTCAATTATCCAGCCTTTACTCCAGTGAGCACCTATCAGGCCAGGCTGGTCCGCTGTCGGCGGGCTCCAGGGAGTGGCCGCATGGCACATCTCGAAACCCCTGACAGTGATATAATCTATACCGGTCTTTTCCGGATAGAAACAGCATTTCCGTACATTTATCTCTACCAGCTCTTCATTGGGATTATAATCATGGAAATTTGCATAAATGGTAGTGTTTTTCTCATCTACCTCGGCATACCAGAGATATTTGGTCTGTTCTGGATTATGGACCGGTACAATCCTGTTTGTCCAGTGATCAAGCACCTCTGTCCTCACCTGGGGATTGAGTAAATCTTCATATTTATCAGCCTCATAGAAGGACATTCCATTTAAGTAGACATCCCCCAGGTGTTTGCCATGTCCTGTTACAAGCCAATCACCAAAGACCTCTTCTTTATAGGGGTTAAAATCCCCGAAAAATTCATTAGGTAATACTACCTTCCAGATAGTCCCCTCTACTTTCTCCCAGTTTTTAATCTCTTCGGATCCCTTTATTACTACTTTCTCTCCCTCTGCTGCCTGATATGTAATCCTCCGTCTGTTGCTTAAACCTGAATTAACCGGCTTTACCCATTCCCGGTATACTCCTTCCCGGACAATAACAGTATCTCCGGCAACAGCAACAGAGGCAGCCTTATTAATGGTTAAAAAGGGATCATCTTTTGTACCTTTTCCCAGATCAGAACCACTTTTCGCCACATAATAAACAGTCATTTTATTCCTCCTCCTTTATTGCTATTATAATTATAGCCTCACATTAAATTTTCTATGTCACCAGTGAATTTCCCTCTTTTTCTCCCTTTGATTAGTTTCATTGTTCAGCAAATATTGTTATATTTATTTATATGGTTGTTTTGTATTTCTCTGGTTATTTTCTGTTTCTGCTAATTTTTAAAAACAAACCAGCCAAAATCAAAGTTAGAACCAGGGAGGAATACAAAAGTGATCTTCTGTTTTCCGGTTACTTTCTCTATTACAAACTCCCGCTCTTCATAGCCATCAGTCTGGCTAAACTCCACAATCTGGGTACTTTCTCCTTCTTCTCCGGAAAAACGAATATGAATAGTATTTTTATCAATAGGTGATCTTCCATAAATGGAGATTTTGGTGGCACCTTTTTCGGTAAAATCCATTTCCTCAAAAACCAGGGAAACATTGTTGCCAATCCCTTCAACACGATCATCTTTCAAAGTATAACTATCTCCATAGATATGGTCACATTCTGTTGCCAGATTTTTTTCAAAGGCCCGATTCTTCCTTTCAAAGGAAAAACCTTTAATATGAACCTTCTGATTGAAGACAAAAGTAATGGTAGTAATACCCTTAAGTCTCCTGGGTAACCTATAGGTTTCTGGCTGATAAACATTCCAGCGGGATTCTTTCTGATAAATAAGTTCTGTCAGTAGTTCACTACCCTCTTCCCCAGGAATCCCCTGCCAGATCTGAAAAGGATACTTTTCACTAGACAGAGCAAAGATAGGAATAGTAATTGTATCTGAACCATAAGGGCCAAAATCAATATTATAAAATCCTACCTGGGTCTCTCCATCCCGGGCTGTTGCAACCCCCTTTTCATTACCATTGGTCAGTTCACCCTTGCTATAGTCGTAAAGCCCGGCAGATATAAAAACATAGGGATCTTTATAAAGTGTACCTAGGCCAGTTGCCTTAAATTCCAATTCTGAAATCAATTTGACTTTTTCAGTACCATTCCTACTCATGGCCCGGAGACGAAACTCTCCATCAGCCAGGGCTGTTATCTTCACCCGGTGGTCAAAGCCTTCTCCTCCAGATTCAAGCTTTTCTATTTGAGCAATATTTAGCTCTATACCAGCATCATTTACTATTTTCCATTCCAGATCCCGATAAGAGCAGTTTTCCGGAAAAATACGGGCCTGGACATAGATCTCCTTTTTATTCTCAGTAAAAGTCTGGCCATCTTCAGTGATAAGTTCGATTTTTCTAACAGGTATTTCTTCTTCCCTGCCCATTACAATTGGCATATCCTGGTTCTCTATAATGGCTGTAATACCTTCTATAAAGTTTCTATCCTTTACAGGTAATGATTCAAATACTGCCTCTGCATCTTCCAGGCCTTTAGAGGATACTCTAAGCTTAATCTCTCCTGGCTCCAGTGTTGCTGCTATAATAGCCATTAATTTTCCACTGAATAACCTTCTGCTTTTCCCTTTGTACTGATCAAAATCTGTGCTATCTCCATTATCCAGACCCACTAGACGACCGGCTCCTTCTACTTCAATATGGACCCGATTACTGGCATTTTCCACTGGATTGCCCTCTTTATCTTCCATACTAATTTCAACAAAGATCAGATCTCTACCATCTGCCAGTAGTTTTGTCTTATCAGCTTTTAGACAAATCTTTGCTGGATCACCAAAGGATCTCCTGCTGGCTGTTGCTATAATATTACCCTTTTCATCATAGGCAATAGCCTTAATTTCACCTTCCTCATAAGGTACTTTCCACCAGCCCACCAATTTTTCCCCTTTTTTCTGGTCAATATTATAGGTACCAATAGTTCTGCCATTTACCTGTAATTCCACTACAGGGGCATTAGAACAAACCAGGATATCAATTATTTGTCCTGGATTAAAGTCCCAATAAGGGAAGATATGGACCATGGGATTTTCCCGGTAATCTGTCCAGGCTGCCTGATAGATATAGTAAGAATCCTTCTTGAAGGTAGCAGTATCCACCTGGCCAAAATAAGAGTTTTTGGTGTGATAAGGTGTAGGCTCACCGATATAATCAAAACCAGTCCAGATAAATTGGCCCAAAGAGAATGGTACATCCCGATCAGATATAATACAGGCCTCTGTAGACTTTGCTCCCCAACTGGTACTACTATTGCCCAGGGAGGAACACTGTTCATCATCATCAGCAAGCACTGATTGCTCATAGGGGAAATGATAGACTCCCCTGCTCTGCACAACAGAACCGGTCTCACTGCCATAGATAACCCAGTCCGGATATATTTGGTGATGGTCCTGGTATAATTTCTCACCATAATTATAGCCAACAACTTTCAGGATATCGGCACACTTTTGTGTATTTTCCCAGCCCAGATAATTGGAGCCAAAAGTAATCTTTCCATTTCCTTTTGGGTCATGTTTTTCTACTTCTTCCTTCAGCATCCTGGTCAATTCCAGGCCTCTTTCATTAGCGTGAGTATCATAAACTTCATTGCCAATACTCCACATGATTAGACTGGGGTGATTTCTATCCCGTCTTACCCAGCTCTTTACATCTTTCTTATACCAATCTTTAAAAAACCGGGCATAATCGTAGGTGGTTTTTGGCCTTTCCCACATATCGAAAGCCTCTGATACCACCAGAAAGCCCATCTCATCAGCCAGATCCATAAACTCTACAGCTGGCATATTATGGGCTGTCCTGAGGGCATTAACCCCCATCTCCTTCAAAATCTGAAATCTTCTTTTTAGGGCATTTTTGTTAAAGGCCGCTCCCAGTGCCCCCAGATCATGGTGTTCGCAGACCCCGTTTAATTTCATCCTCTTACCGTTTAAAATAAATCCTTCCTGTGGATCCAGTTCAACTATACGGAAACCAATATTTTGAACTATAGTTTCAATTATTTCTATATCGCCATTACCATCTTTTGGTACAGTTTTTAGTTGGGTTTTTAATTGATAGAGAACAGGTTCCTCAGGACTCCATAGTAAAGGGTTTTCAACAAAGAGTCTTTGTTGATTAACTTGAATAGAAACAGCAGGATCAGGAATAACCCTGTCTGAACCAGAAACTAAAAGCTGATCTTTGTAAATGATTTGATGGGTAAGCTCTACTTCTTCTTGAAGATTCATTTCAGTATCTATTTCTACCTGCCAGCCTGTCCCTTTATCTGCTGTTGAAACATAAATACCGTCTGTTAAAATATAATTTCTACTCCGTCTCTTTAACCAGACATTACGGTATATTCCAGCCCCGGAATACCATCTGCTATTTGGACTCTGGTAAACTACCTTGAGCAGTATTTCATTCTCTCCTTCTTTCAGGAAAGTAGTAATATAATGTTCAAAGGAAGAATAACCATATTTCCATTCACCAACAAATTGACCGTTTATGTAAAGGAAAGAATCCATATAGACACCTTCAAAATAGAGTGAAACCTCTTCTCCTATTGATTCCCTGTTATAGTTAAACCTCTTTCGGTACCAGCCAATACTGTTTTCATAGAGATTCAAAGTATTATAGATTAACCAGTCATGAGGTATATCCACTTTTTCATATTGCAAATTTGCGGGATCTTTTGTCTCAAGTCCACTCTTGGCAAATTCCCAACCATCGTTAAAAAGTATCTTCCTGTTTATAGTTTTAAATCCTTTCCCTTGTAACTCGTTATCGTGATTAAACAAATCCTGCTCCACCCCCTTATAATGTTTTATATAAATTTATAATAGAATATTATATAATAAAGGTTTTTTCACTTAATTAGAACAATGTGCTAATGTCAAGTTTTCTTTATTTTGAAAAATGATCCTTTCTGTAAGGGTGAAACTTTTTATGCTCTAACAGAAAATCCAAACTCAAACTCCTCTTCACAAAGCTGATACCTGGGCTCCAGTCTAGGACCACAGGAACCAGAACCACTTCCACTCTGCTTGTAGTCAATACAGAGTATCACACTATCGGCTTCCTCCAATTCATAATTGTGTCTTTTACTTTCCAGTTCCTCCTGAGTATAAACAGAAGCATTAAAGCTAAATTCTTCTTTTCCCATAAAAACTGCAAATACTTTATCCTCTGATGAAAGTTTTACAAATCTGGTTCCATAATGACTTCCATTTTCCTGTGGCCGGATATAATCTTCATGAAGCGAACGCACATCAGTCTGGAAACGCCTTTGAATAGATGCCCTGTGTTTATCAATATAGCTCTCATAAGGACCATATCCAAAATAATCTACATTCTCCATATCCTTTTTCAGGAAAAATCTTACCCCAAAGCGAGGCAGGTAAGGAAGTCCTTTTGTTTTCTCTGCTCCAATTTGGCAGGTGAGTTCCCCATATATATCTATTCTCCATTCCACCGTAAGCTTAAGTACCCTTGCTCTTGCCAGGGGTGTCAGCGATAGTTCATAGATTACTGAAATATAGCCTTCCTCCCTATTCACTTTTTCAGAAAGGACTTTTGTCCTCAACATATGGTAACCAGCCTTATACCAATCCCATTTAATTGCGTTATCATTATCTATAGGCGCTCTCCAGATATTCCATTCAGCAGGCCGGTTAAAGTATTCCTTGCCATTCTTACAAACCTGTTTAATACATCCGTTTAACCTGTTAAAATGGTAGGCAAAATAATCTCCTGTAACGATCAGTTCAGTTGCTGTAAAATTAATAGACAAAGCACTCCTTGTCGCAGAACCAAATCCCAACTCCTTTTTCCAATCAGCTTTATAGCTGTTCAGATATTGCTCTCTTCCAAAAATATGCCCTGCTCTTAGCATGCCTTTATCCTTGAGCAGGAAATATTCAAACACCAGTGAGTTATCCGCTCTTTTCTGTTCCTTTGCGGTAATCTCCAGTATCAACTCCTCCCCTGCAGCTATCGGGAGAGAATAAGTTTCCGTTTCCTGTTCAACACCATTTACCAGCCATATTACACGAAGACCAACCAGGTCAGTGATATCCAGAAAATCATATAAATTGCGAAATACATATCTGTTTTCGTCAAGACGACTGCTACGGACAGGCCGGAGAACATTCTTATACTCCAGAAGGCCTGTATGGGGTGTTCTATCCGGATATACAAGTCCATCCACACAGAAATTTCCATCATGCATCAGTTCTCCAAAATCCCCGCCATAAGCATACTTTTTCCGACCCTTTTCTTCACCCAGATATATGGCATGATCGCACCATTCCCATACAAACATTCCGATAAACTTGTCATATTTATAGAGCAACTGGATGTAATCCTCATAATCACCGGCACCATTACCCATGGAATGGCAGCACTCGCAAAGTAAAAAACCCCTATGTTCATCAGGATTTGTTACAAAATCCTCCACGTCTTTTAATGACGTATACATGCGGCTGGCAATCTCGAACATAGATATATCATTTTTATGCCCACAACTTTCATGAGATTCGCCTTCATAATGCAGTATTCTTGTGGGATCCTCATTTACAAGCCAGCGGGCAGCACGTTCAAAATTCACACCATACCCTGCTTCATTTCCCATAGACCAGAATAGGACACTGGACTGATTCTTATCCCTTTCATAAAGCCGTTGAATTCTGTCCAGTATAGGAACATAACATCTTTCATCCATTGCCAGCATACCGAAATTAATATTGTACCCGCCACCATACAGGTCCACAACACCATGGCACTCCAGATCGGCTTCATCTATCACGTAAAAGCCATGTCTGTTACACAATTCCAGAAACCAGGGCGCATTTGGATAATGTGCAGTACGGATGGCATTTATGTTATGCTCCTTCATCAATTTCAAATCCTGGATAGCCTGTTCCTTGCTGATGGTATAACCAGTTATAGGATCACTGTCATGCCGATTTACACCCTTTAACTTGATCTTCTTCCCATTTAACATTAACCTGCCATTCTCGATATAACATTTGCGGATACCCACATCCTGTACAATTACCTCACCAGCTGTCTTGATTGCCAACCTGTATAGGTTCGGTTCTTCAGCATTCCACAACAACGGATTATCTACCAACAACTCTACTTCATTCTCTTCTGTCTGTACTTCACAAACACATTTCCCATCAGGTGCAAAGAGAGACAATTCTGCAATATCTTCTTCTCCCTTATACTCCAGATTTATACGTACCAGCGCTTTTTTGTAATCATTGGAGCAATCTGTGATTACTTTAAAGTCTCTTAAATGATTTTCAGGCCGTACCAACAGATATACGTCTCTGAATATTCCTGACATCCTTAACTTATCCTGATCCTCAAAATAAGTTCCGTCACACCATTTTAATACCAGAACCGTTAAACTATTTTCCCCATTATGCAGATATTTAGTAATATCAAATTCACTGGTAGAATGGGATACCTGGCTATATCCGGCATAATTTCCATTAACAAAAAGATAAAAGCAGGAATCTACACCTTCAAAATTTATATAAACCTGCTTGCCCTGAAAATCCATCAGGTTAAACTTCCGATAATAGAGACCACAGGGATTTTGATCAGGAACATAGGGAAAATCAAATGGAATAGGATAACTTACATTAATATATTGATGATTGTCATAACCATACATCTGCCAACAGGAAGGAACAGTGATACGATCTTTACATAATCCATCTGCTTCCAGATAAAAGTTCTCCGGGAGTTCATAAATACCGTTATAAAAACGAAACCCCCATTCCCCGTTTAACAGTATCTTTGCTTTTGAGGGATCCTCTTTCATTGCGCTGTTAAAATCTTCTACAGGATAGGGTATATAATAAGCCCGATTTTCTTCTGTATTTACATGTAGCTTTTCAGGATTTTCATGGCACCACTCAAACATTAGATTAACCTCCTCTTTATTATTTCATACTTCTGTATATATCGTACCTTATTAATACTATATTTTTAGATTAGAAGAAAAGCTATTTAAATAATTCGGCTACAAACTAAAATATCCTTTTATAAACCAACAATAAGTACTAAAACATGAAAAATATCTGAACATTTACTGCCTTTTCACAAAAAAACCTGACATGAAGTCAGGTTATAAAAATCTATCTATTATATTATAGCCCTCTTACTCATCTGGCCGGCCTCCAGGACCTTCCTTAAATAATATCCCGTATAGGAGGCCTCCACCTGCGCTACCTCTTCCGGAGTACCGGTGGCTACAATCTGTCCGCCCCCGTCTCCTCCCTCGGGCCCCAGATCGATAATATAGTCTGCAGATTTGATGACATCCAGATTGTGTTCAATGACAATGACTGTATTGCCTCCTTCCCGGAGGCGGTGCAGGACCTGCAGCAGTTTCTTCACATCCTCAAAATGGAGTCCTGTAGTAGGTTCATCCAGGATATAGACAGTCCGGCCGGTGCTTACTTTGCTTAATTCAGTGGCAATCTTGACCCGTTGTGCCTCACCTCCGGACAGGGTCGTAGCCGGCTGGCCCAATTTGATATACCCTAAACCTACATCATAGAGGGTCTGTAATTTTCTCCTGATGGGTTCTATGGCATCAAAAAATTCCAGGGCTTCTTCTACAGTCATGTCCAGGACATCAGAGATGGTCTTATCCTTGTATTTTATCTCCAGGGTCTCCCGGTTATAGCGCTTGCCATGGCACACCTCACAGGGTACATACACATCGGGGAGAAAATGCATCTCAATCTTTATAATCCCATCACCTTTACAGGCCTCACAGCGGCCCCCTCTTACATTAAAACTGAAACGCCCCTTATTATATCCTCTTCTCCTGGCCTCGGGAGTCATGGCAAATACTTCCCTGATCTGATCAAATAACTTTGTATAGGTAGCCGGATTGGAACGGGGAGTCCGCCCGATAGGAGACTGGTCGATATTGATTACCTTATCCAGGTGCTCCAGTCCCTTGATTTCGTCATGTTCACCGGGTTTCAGGGTAGAACCATGGAAATGCTCCATCAACTTACGGTATAAGATATTATTAATTAAAGTACTCTTCCCGGAACCGGATACACCGGTTATACAGGTAAAGGTTCCCAGGGGAATCTTTACATCAATATTTTTTAAATTGTGCTGCCTGGCTCCTATAATCTCCAGATATTTACCATTGGGCTGGTACCGTTCCTCCGGTACCGGTATCCTTTCCTTGCCGGAGAGATATCTGCCCGTGATAGAATTTTCATTTTTCATTACCTCTTCCGGTGTACCCTGAGCAACTACATATCCCCCATGCTTACCGGCACCGGGCCCGATATCAATAAGATAATCAGCAGCCTTCATGGTATCCTCATCATGTTCTACTACAATAACTGTATTGCCAATATCCCGGATATGTTCCAGGGTCCTGATTAATTTGTCATTATCCCGCTGGTGCAGCCCGATGCTTGGTTCGTCAAGGATATAGAGGACTCCTACCAGGCCGGAACCAATCTGGGTAGCCAACCTGATCCGCTGGGCTTCACCACCGGAAAGAGTACCGGCAGCCCGGTCAAGGGTCAAATAATCCAGGCCCACATTTATTAAGAAATTCAAACGGGCCTTTATTTCCTTCAGGATTTCAGCAGCAATATAGGCAGAACGTTCATCCAGATCCAGCCTGTCCAGAAAATTACTGGCTTCTCTTATATTCATTTTAGTAAAATCCATTATGGAGAGACCACCAACAGTAACAGCCAGTACCTCTGGTTTTAATCTTTCACCCTTACATTCATTACAAAAATGCTCACTCATATAGGAGTCCATCTTTTTCTGCATATATTCCGAATCAGTCTCATTAAATCTTCTCTTCAGGTGATTGATAATACCTTCCCAGTAGGTTTCATGCTGCCTGGTCCGGCCATAACGGTTTGTATAGGGAAAGGTCAGTAACCGGTCAGAACCATAAAGGATGATATTGATTATCTCCTCTCCCAGATCTCTTAGCGGAGTATTAATACTGAAACCGTACTCTTCTGCCAGGGCCTGTAAGAGCTGGGGATAATATTTGCTGGAAGAATCCCTCCAGGGTATTATCCCGCCATCGGCAAGGGACTTATCCCAATCAAGGATTAGATCTGGATCAAACTCCTTTTTAAAACCAAGGCCGTCACAGGCAGGGCAGGCACCATATGGGCTGTTAAAGGAGAAAACCCGGGGCGATAGTTCCGGTAAACTGATTCCACAGTCCGGACAGGCAAATTTCTCACTGAAGATATACTGCTCACCATCAATGACATCTATGACTACAATACCTTCCCCTTGCTGCAGGGCAGTCTCCACTGAATCGGATAACCTTTCTCTTATTCCTTCCTTGATAACCAGCCGGTCCACAATAATCTCTATATAATGTTTTATATTCTTATCCAGCTTAATCTCATCCTCATCCAGCATATAAATCTCTCCATCAACCCGCACCCGCAAAAAACCTTCCCTCCTGGCCATAGCCAGGGTACGCTGATGCTCGCCTTTCTTTCCCCAGACCAGTGGAGCCAGTATCTGGATTTTGGTTCTTTCCGGTAAATCAAGGATCTGATCTACAATCTCATCAACAGACTGGGAATGTATCTCCCTGCCACAGGAAGGGCAATGGGGGATACCTATCCGAGCATATAATAGGCGGAGATAATCATAGATCTCGGTCACAGTCCCAACTGTCGAACGGGGGTTCTTACTGGTGGTCTTCTGGTCGATGGAGATAGCCGGGGATAAACCCTCTATATACTCTACTTTTGGTTTTTCCATCTGGCCCAGGAACTGCCGGGCATAAGCAGAAAGTGATTCCACATATCTCCTCTGCCCTTCGGCGTAAATAGTATCAAAGGCCAGAGAAGACTTTCCGGAACCACTAAGACCGGTAATGACAACAAATTTGTCCCTGGGAATCTCCAGGTCTATATTCTTCAGATTATGTTCCTGGGCACCCTTAATTACTATCCTGTCTTTTGCCATCTCTAATTTCACCTCATATTCCTTAATTCTTCTTCCAGTTCCTTAATCTCATCCCTGATCTGGGCAGCCAACTCAAAGGCCAGGTTATCTGCTGCTTCTTTCATCTCTTCTTCCAGTTCCAATATCAGGTCCTCAAGTTCTTTACGGGAAAGTTTCTTTTTCTCCTTCTTCCTGGCCTGGTATTCCGCTTTCTCTTCCTGTATTACCATATCCACCGGACGCAGGACTTCCCGGACAGGCTTAACTATTGTCCGGGGGATAATATTATTTTCCTCATTAAACTTCTTCTGGATTTCCCTTCTCCTATTTGTCTCATCGATAGCTTTCTTCATCGAATCAGTAACCTGGTCTGCATACATGATAACTTTACCATTGACATTACGGGCAGCCCGTCCAATAGTCTGAATCAGGGAACGTTCAGAACGGAGGAAACCTTCTTTATCAGCATCAAGAATGGCTACCAGCGAAACCTCCGGCAGGTCCAGCCCTTCTCTTAAAAGGTTAATTCCAACCAATACATCAAATTCTCCCAACCGTAAATCCCTGATAATCTCAGATCTCTCGATAGTATCTATATCTGAATGAAGGTATCTCACCTTTATCCCTGCTTCAGCCAGAAAATCGGTCAGGTCTTCTGCCATACGTTTGGTAAGGGTAGTAATCAAAACCCGTTCATCCCTGGCCACAACCTTCCTGATTTCCTGTAATAAATCATCAATCTGCCCTTTAACAGGCCTGACCTCTACCTCCGGATCCAGTAAGCCGGTCGGGCGGATAATTTGTTCCACAATCTGCTGACTATGTTTCAACTCATAATCTCCAGGGGTAGCTGAAACATAAATTGCCTGGGGAACCAGGGCCTCGAATTCTTTAAAGTTCAATGGCCTGTTATCAAGGGCGGAAGGGAGGCGGAAACCATATTCGACTAACTTCTCCTTCCGGGACCGGTCACCGGCATACATGCCGCCAATCTGGGGGATAGTAATGTGGGACTCATCAATTATCACCAGAAAATCATTTTTCGGAAAATAATCCAGTAAGGTGAGGGGCCTGGAACCGGGGAGCCTGCCGTCCAGATGGCGGGAGTAGTTCTCTATCCCCGTACAGAAGCCCATCTGGCTTAACATTTCCAGGTCATATCTGGTCCTCTGTTCCAGCCGCTGGGCTTCCAGCAGTTTCCCCTGGCTTTTCAGTTCAGCCAGCCTCTCCTCCAGTTCGGCAGAGATAGTCTCAATGGCTCTCTTGATTTTATCTTCCGGTGTTACATAATGGCTGGCAGGATAGATGGTAATTTCCTCAAACTCAGCAATGAACTCTCCTGTCAGGGTATCTACCTTGGTAATCCGCTCAACCTCATCCCCAAATAACTCTACCCGGATGGCAACATCCTCATAGGCAGGGAATATCTCTATTAAATCCCCTCTGACCCGGTAATGGCCCCTGCTTAAAGAGATATCATTTCTATTGTACTGCATCATGGTAAGCTCCCGTAGTATATCTTCCCTGCTTTTAATCTCACCAACCTGTAGATGGCAGGAAAGATTAAGATAGTTTTCCGGGTCACCAAGGCCATAAATACAGGATACACTGGCGACAATTAAAACATCCCTTCTTTCAAAGAGGGACATGGTGGCAGCCAGGCGCAATTTATCTATATCCTCATTGATCGAGGCGTCTTTTTCTATATAGGTATCTGTCTGCGGCACATAAGCTTCCGGCTGGTAATAATCGTAGTAACTGACAAAATAACCTACCCCGTTTTCCGGAAAAAATTCTTTAAATTCACTGGTCAATTGGGCCGCAAGGGTTTTGTTATGGGCAATAACCAGGGTAGGCTTATTGATTGCTTCAATTACTGCTGCCATGGTAAAGGTTTTACCAGTACCGGTAGCCCCCTTAAGGGTCTGATGACGATATCCTTTTTTTACACCTTCAACCAGTTTCCTGATTGCCTCCGGTTGATCCCCCATTGGTTTAAAGGGAGCAATCAGCTTGAATCTATTTTCCTTCATCTTCCTTCACCCTGTCACTGGCTAATTTCCTGTACCTTATCTGTAAAATATGCGAATATTTGTTCACTTTTATATTATAACACCCATCTAAAACATTGTCCAGTTAAAAAATTCTCCTGGCTCCGGCATATTTTGCCCGCCAGTATCGTTTATCAAAACTATCTATCCTGACTTCCCTGTCTATCAAAACATGCAGGAATTTACTGTTATCAAGCATAACTCCTGCATGTGTAATCACATTTTTATAGAGACGGAAATAGGGTATATCCAGAATCTGCAAATTCCGGAAATGGCCTACCTCAGTGCCAATACTCCGTAAACCTTTGATATAACGGTCTGGCTCTTTCAAATACCAGTCTTCTGCAATATACCCCTGTCCATCATCAATTGGAAACTCAATACCCAATTCTTTAAAGAAAAGATATATTAACCCGAGACAGTCCACTCCTTCATAAGAGCGTCCATTATGAAGGTAGGGAATCCCCATTAGCTTATTACTGACTTCCCATACCCTGCTCTTCAGCAAATCATAATTATCCTTGAGAAAATCACTGAATTCCACTTTGCCACCCCTTCAAAGTATATTTGCCTTACTTAAATATACTATTCAGGGAGTGGCCTCTTTGTTAATCATCATATAGCCTGGTTAATTATAACCCCGGTTAATCACCTTAAGGCTCTAATAGGAAAGCCCTGGCCAGGGAAGCCTCAACACCTGCAATCTTCAGGGGTGCCAGTAATAGGGTATAATCACCTGCCGGTACATCCCTTAAAACCAGTCCTTCCACAATAAAAATACCATTACCCAGTAATAATTTATGGGTAGGATGGCCCTCCTGATCCCGCTCAATTCCCGGGGTATCTATCCCTACACCCTTAATCCCCTTCTCCACCAGGTATCTGGCCCCGCTTTCCGCCAGGTAGATGAAATTATTTATCCTCTCTTCATAGGAGTTCCTGGTTTTCAGCAGAATAACCCTGCCTGCCTCAACTCCCTTATCCACCAGGTCTGCTACAGTAATCCCATCATCTACATCGGTCAGATCAATAACCTGGGCAGGAGAAAAAACCTTATCCAGGCCAAAATAATCCATAGTCTCGCCGTCCTTAATCATATGCAGGGGAGCATCCACATGGGTACCCAGGTGCAGGTCACAGGTCATAACTGTCTCATGGGCTGACCCCCTTTCATGATCACTGCGGACCCTGAATACCGGTTTCTTTTCCTCTTTGCCTTTATAAACAGGCATATCTGGCGAGATAGTCATGGAAATATCATAAAGTATTTTATATTTCAAAATCATCTACCCCCTTGGCTTTCAGTATCAGGTGTTCACCATGGAATCCTTCCAGCTTCCACCAGTGTCTCCCGTCCTTCTCCAGTAACCAGTCTGCCTCTCCCGGCCCGCTGCTACCTGCCGGGTAATTGGGGAAATCTATCTCCTCCCTGGACCAGGACTCAGCAATCCGGTCAATAAAACGCCAGGAATACTCCACCTCATCCCAGTGGGTAAAGAG
>JANWJZ010000035.1 GCA_025451675.1 Halanaerobiales bacterium
GAAGGAGAGAAAGTTCTGGACTATCTCGCAGAAATCTGTAAAACCATTGAGTTTTAGATTGATATTCCGAAAAAAGAAGCAAAATAAATTGAAGAATACTCTGGCTTATGATATATTAATTCTGATGTATTCTAGAAAACTGCTAACAAGGAAGGGTTTATTATTATGAATAACAGGTTTTTTAGAATTGGGGCTGGGATATTACTCATCTTTTTAATTATTTATGTTGGTTCAAAGATTGATTGGTTTTTTTATCCTTTAGCTGTATTGTTTCAAACCTTATTTATTCCTTTTATTCTGGCATTATTTTTTTACTATTTATTGAGGCCGATAGTTAAATTTATCAATAAGAAAGTACCGGCTACCCTTTCTGTATTATTGGTGTATTTTGTTTTGACTTGCATTGTGATAGGTTTTCTGGTGCTGATAGTTCCTGTGCTGAAAAATCAATTTTATGGTTTGATAAACAGCATGCCTTCAATAATAGCTGCGATTCAAAATAGGTTAACTAATATTCAGGAAATGGATATCTTTAAGTTGGAAAAACTGGCGGAGGTTTTAGATCTGGAACATTTATTTATTGAAATTCAGGATCTGTTTAACCGCCTGGTTAGATATTTTACAGCTAATATTTCCAGTATTATTGGCCAGTTAGCAAATACAGTGATTAGCCTGGTTATTGTGCCCTTTATCCTTTTCTACCTCCTGCGGGATGGAGATAGGTTAGCTGAAGTTATCATCAACCTTTTTAAAGAGGAAAAACGGGAACTGGCCCGCTCGATACTTACTGATATCGATCAAACCTTAAGTGCATATATACAGGGTCATGGGCTGGTTTGCCTCTGTGTGGGACTACTTTGTTATTTTGCTTTTCTGGCATTAGGGTTGGAATATGCCCTCTTATTGGCGGTCATAGCTGGGGTTACAGAAATTATCCCTTATTTTGGACCCTGGTTAGGGTCTATACCCGCAGTTATTGTAGGTCTTTTTCAATCAATGGGTAAAGCCATTTTAGTTGTTATAGTTATAATAATTGTACAGCAAATAGAGAGCAATTTTATTACACCACAGGTTATCGGGAGAAAAATGAAAATGCATCCCCTTATAATCATGTTTTTGATTTTGATTGCCGGTAGGCTAGTGGGTTTAATCGGGATGATACTGGTTGTGCCTTTTTATGCGGTATCGAGGGTGATATTCACCTATCTTATAAAAATAAGGAAAGGCGAAATAAAACTTTAAAATATAGGGGCGGGCTACCGCCCTTTTTTGAGACCCTGGTAAGGCATTTTTAGATATTACTAGTGCTGAAGCTATCCAGGGGAGAATTAATGATAATCTGGGTAGTATAGATAAAAAGAAATAGAATAGGGGGAATTTTATATTGAAGAGATTATTGCGTCATATGAAGAAGTACATATTTTTTGCTATCTTATGTCCTATACTTATGATTCTGGAGGTATTGGCTGATATTTATATACCCTACCTGATGTCCCGTATTGTGGATATTGGTATAGTAAATCAGGACATTGAATATATAGTCCAACTTGGCCTGATAATGGTCGTGGCCGCTTTGCTGGCCATGGTATTTGGTATTTTAAGTTCCCATTTTGGGGCCAGGGCCGGTTACGGCTTCGCTGCCGGAATCAGGCAGGAAGTCTTTGAAAAAGTCCAGAGTTTTTCTTTTGCCAACCTGAATCAGTTCAGTGTTTCCTCACTGATAACCAGGCTCACCAATGATTGTAATACTATAGGCCAGGTGGCCATGATGAGCCTGAGGATGGCGGTCAGGGCGCCATTCATGATGCTTTTTGCCCTGATTATGGCTCTAAGGATAAATGCTTCCCTGGCCAGGGTTTTTATGGTTGCTATTCCTGTTACAGCTTTAGTTTTAGTTGTAATCATGGTTAAGGCAAGGCCCCTGTTCAGGAAAATGCAGAGCTGTGTGGATAGGGTTAATGCTGTCATCCAGGAGAATCTCACTGGTATCAGGGTTGTAAAGTCTTTTAACCGTCAAGAATTTGAGGAGAAGAAATTTAAGGAGAGAAACGATGATTTAAGGGATACTGCTTTAAAAGCCATATCCCTGGTCATCCTTTTAATGCCTGCTCTGAATTTGATAATATATTCCACCATTATTGCTGTCTTATGGTTTGGCGGAATGCAGGTTACGGCAGGTACCATGGGTAGTGGTGAATTGATTTCTTTCATCACCTATATTACCCAGATATTAATGTCCTTGATGATGATGTCCTTTTTCTTCATGCAATTTGTCAGGGCTTCTGCCTCTGTGAGCAGGATAATGGAGGTCTTAAATACAGAGTCAGAGATAAAAGAAGTAAAAAACCCTGTAAAAGAGTTAAAGGATGGTTCTGTTATTTTCAAAAATGTCTATTTCCGTTATCCCGGTAGTAAGGAGTGTGTTTTAAAGGATATCAATTTTAGTATAAAGACAGGAGAAGTACTGGGGATAATCGGTTCAACAGGTTCATCCAAATCAACACTGGTCCAGCTGATACCAAGGCTTTACGACGTGACTGAAGGGGCTGTTATCGTCGGCGGTTATGATGTAAGGGATTATGAATTGAAAGCATTACGGGACCAGGTGGCTTTTGTCCTGCAGAAAAATACCCTCTTTTCCGGTACTATACGGGATAATATGCGGTGGGGTAATGAAAAGGCCACAGACGAGGAGATTATTCAGGCCCTCAAGCGGGCCCAGGCCTGGGAATTTGTCTCCAGATATGAGGATGGACTGGATCACTGGGTGGAACAGGGTGGCAGCAATTTTTCCGGTGGTCAGAAACAACGCCTGACCATAGCCAGGGCCCTGCTCAAATCCCCGAAGATAATAATCCTGGATGATTCCACCAGTGCAGTGGATATGGCGACAGATGCCAGAATCCAACAGGCTTTCAAAGAGGAACTGAAAGATGTGACCACCATCATAATTGCCCAGAGGATTTCTTCTATCCAGCATGCAGACTGGATCATTGTCATGAATGAGGGAAGAATAGAGTCAATGGGTAAACATGAGGAATTACTGGAGATTTCTCCGGTCTACAGGGAAATCTATGAGACACAACAGAGGGGAGTGATGGCAGGGTGAGGGGACCAGGACGTGGTAATATGAAGTTAAGGCCGGACAATCCGGGAAAAACCCTGCTCAGGTTGTTCAGTTACTTCAGGTTTAATAAGTTCCTTTTCTTTGCCGGTTTATTATCTATCATATTAAGTAGTATTGCCCAGATAGCTGCCAATGGCCTTCTGAGCCCGATTATCGATTCACTGATTGAAGGCCGTGGCTGGGCAGTATTTGTCAGGTATATTATCATAATGGCTGCACTGGTTATCTTCATCTCACTGGCGCAGTATTTGGGCAGCCTGTCTATGGCCAGGCTGGCCCAGCGGACGGTTCACAAGATCCGGGAAGAGATGTTTTCCCATATGGAGAAATTACCGATTTCCTTTTTTGACCGGCATCCACATGGTGAATTGATGTCGACATTTACCAATGATGTAGATATGCTTAATCAGGCTCTGGAACAGAGTGCCTCCCAGGTAACTATCTCTGTGGTGACGGTAGTGGGGACCTTTGCCATGATGCTCTATCTAAGCCCTGTCCTGACCCTGGTAGTTATCGGTATGCTGGTATTTATGCTGCTTGCTGTAAAATATGTGGGCCAGAGGTCAGCCCGGAATTTCCGTTATCAGCTGACTGCCCTGGCTGATATGAATGGTTATATAGAAGAGATGATGTCTGGCCAGAAGGTAGTCAAGGTTTTTAATTATGAAGAACGGGCCATAGAAAAATTCAGGAAAAAGAATGAAGAGCTCCGGAAGGCCAGCACCCTGGCCTCTACCTATGGGGTAATGCTGATGCCGATTATGGGTAATCTTTCCTTTGTTCTTTATGCCCTTGTGTCAATGCTGGGAGCCCTGCTGGTAATAAGGAATAGGATGAGTGTCGGTAATATCGCTGCTTTCCTGCAGTATACCAGGACTATTTCCAGGCCGATTACCCAGGTCTCCAATCAATTTAATATCCTGTTTGCCGCCCTGGCGGGAGCAGAGCGAATCTTCAATTTAATGGATGAGGAGATAGAGGCCGATGAAGGTGATGTGACCCTGGTGAAGGATGATGAGGGGAATTCCTACTGGCGGGTTCCTGGCGAAGATGGCCAGGTTGAAATGGTTCCGGTGAGGGGTTATATTACCTTTAAGGATGTAAACTTTGGTTATACTCCGGGCAAGCAGGTATTGAAAAACATAAACCTCTATGCGAAACCGGGCCAGAAGATTGCCTTTGTGGGATCTACCGGTGCCGGAAAGACAACGATTACTAACCTGATTAACAGGTTTTATGAGATAAATGAGGGAGTTATTCTATATGACGGGATTGATATAAGAAGGATCAGGAAGCATGACCTGAGGAGCACCATTAGTATAGTATTGCAGGATGTCCACCTGTTTGAGGGGACAGTGGCGGATAATATAAGGTATGGCCGGCTGGATGCCACTGATGAAGAGGTGGTGGAGGCAGCGAAACTGGCCAATGCCCATTATTTCATCCAGCATTTGCCCCAGGGCTATGATACCATGTTGACCATCGATGGCCAGAACCTTTCCCAGGGAGAGCGGCAGCTGCTTTCCATAGCCAGGGCTGCGGTAGCCAATCCTGTGATACTGATCCTGGATGAGGCCACATCCTCAGTCGACACCAGGACAGAGAAGCTAATTGCAGAAGGTATGGATAAATTGATGGAGGGCAGGACTACCTTCGTGATTGCCCACCGGCTTTCCACTGTCCGTGATGCCAATGCGATTATGGTCCTGGAAAACGGAGAGATAATTGAACGGGGAGACCACGAAGACCTGATGGAACAGAAAGGCCGTTACTATGCCCTGAACACCGGCGCAATCGAACTGGAATAATGACACAGGGGGACGATTCCCCTGTGTTTTTTGCAGTAAAATAGGAGGTAAAAGTTGATGAAGAACAGGACATTAGCTAAATTTATAAAATACGTATCCCTTGGTATCCTCGGTATGCTTGGTTTATCCTGTTATATACTTGCTGATACTTTTTTTATTGCTAACCGCCTGGGCCCGGACGGCCTGGCCTCACTAAATCTGGCCATACCCATCTATAGCTTTATCAGCGGTTTGGGCCTGATGCTTGGGATCGGCGGAGCAACCAAATATGCCATCTTGACAGCCCGGCAGGAAGCCGGCAAAGCCAATGATTACTATAATAACACATTGTTAATGGGGTTTTTGATATCTATCGTACTTATTTTCCTTGGTATATTTGGCTCAGATAGTTTAAGCCATTTCCTTGGTGCAGATGAAAGTACCTTTCAAATGACCAATATATACTTAAAGACCATTTTAATTTTTTCCCCAGCCTTTATTTTAAATAACATCATACTTGCATTTGTCCGCAATGACGGGGCGCCACGGTTATCCATGCTGGCAATGCTGACCGGGAGTTTTTCCAATATAATTCTTGATTATATCTTCATGTATCCCCTGAATATGGGCATGTTTGGTGCTGCCTTCGCCACTGGCCTGGCACCGATCATCAGCCTTGTTGTATTATCAACCCATTTTACTGAAAAACGCAATAAATTTTATATCAGCAAGTCTAGGCCTGAAATATCTATCTTTTCCGATATCTGTATGCTTGGAATGTCCTCATTAATCACTGAGATTTCATCAGGGATTGTCCTGATTATCTTCAACCTTATCATACTGAACCTCACCGGAAACCTGGGGGTTGCTGCCTATGGCATTGTGGCAAACCTGGCCCTTGTATCCACAGCGGTGTTTGTCGGCATTGGCCAGGGAATCCAGCCCATGGCCAGCTATGATTTTGGAAAAGGCAATCTGGAAGAATTGAAGAAAATCCTGCATTACGCCATAATGCTTTCTCTCCTGATTGCAGCCTTTTTCAATTTGATAAGTTTTATATTTACGGATAAGCTGGTTTCCTTTTTTAATAGTGAGGATAATATAACCCTGGCCAGGCTGGCCGGAAAGGGCCTGCGCCTTTACTTTATAGGTTTTATCTTTGCCGGTTTAAATATTGTTATTACTGCCTATTTGAGTGCCATACAGAGAGCCAGGAATGCCTTTTTTATTTCTATAAGCAGGGGGTTTATTGCCATCATCCCCCTTGCCTTAATCCTTTCATTCCTTTTTGCCATGGAGGGAGTCTGGTTATCATTTCTGGCAGCTGAGACTTTCACAGTAATGCTTTCTGCCTATTATCTGTCCCGGTTGTATAGAGGAGAGGTTAAGCTGGTCGGTGAGATTTATAATTGATTACCGCATAAAATAAACATATTATATTTTGCCTGATTTCTCTGGCAATAAAAAACGACACAGGAGAACTGTCCCTGTGTCGTTTTCATTACCGCTTATTGGATGCTGCTGCCGGCGAAAAAGCCCATCCGGATAGCTGTCCCAATTCTTCCTACCTCTACACAGTCGCCGACAACCCTGGTTTTCTTCGGATATTTCTTCATGATCTCTTCCGCTATCTCTTTGTTTTCTTTCATTCCCAGAGAGATGACCACTGTATCTGCCGGGATAAGCCAGGTACTGCCATCTTCTTTTTCCACTTCGACTCCCTGCTCATTTATAGCGATGACCTTACATTTTGTATAGATTTTGACACCAGCCTCTTCAAGTTTTTTAAGCAGTGAGAAGCGGTTTATGAATATGTCATCTCTGGCTACTTCTTCCATCATTTCCACTATCGTTACATTTTTGCCTTCCTCAGCGGCCAGTTCCAGGGCACTGTCGCAACCGGATAAACCTCCGCCGCAGACAACCACATCTTCGCCTTTAATTAATTCCTTATTTCTATGGGCTTCGATGACATTGATAACGTTCGGCCCGTCTATTCCCGGGATGGGAGGTTTTACTGGCACTGCTCCAGTGGCAACGATAATCTGGTCATAGTCTTCCAGCATTTTATCGTCAGCCTTAATTTCCACTCCTTTTTTGACTTTAACCTTTAATCTATCCATTTCATTTTCATACCACTCGACCAATTCCCGGAGAGGCCTTTTGAAATCAGGGGTTGCTGCTACGGCCAGCTGTCCGCCCACTTTTTCCTCTTTGTCATAGATATCCACTTTGTGACCAGCCAGGGCTGCTGTACGGGCAGCTTCCAGGCCGGCTGGACCGGCACCTATTACTAATACTTTTTTCGGTTTTTCTGCCTTTCCCAGGGTGAAGCGGTCTTCAAAACCTGCTGCTGGATTGACGGAACAGCTCAATTTGGTAAGCCTTCGCATTATCCGGCCGATACAATCCTGGTTACATCTGATACAGGGACGGATTTCTTTACGCCTGCCTTCCATCAACTTCAGGGGCAGGTCGGGATCAGCAATCAATGGCCTTCCTAACATCACAAAATCTGCGATGCCGGATTTAATCAGATTTACGGCTGTTTCTGGGGTGTGATTTCCGGCATTCATTATTGGAATACTGACATTTTTCCTGGCTGGTTCACAGACATATTCCATACAGGCATCGCCCAGATAGGTGGGAGGGAAGATGTAATCGATACTTTCATAGGCGCCAACGTCAATATCCAGGGCGTCTACCCCTTCTTCCTCCAGCAATTTGATTAAAGCCATACTTTCCTCTATGGTCCGGCCGCCTTCAAAGGCATGGTCCAGAGCAATCCTGAAGATGATGGGCATATCCGGCCCAACAGCCCGGCGTATGGCCCGGATTATTTCCCGGGGTAAACGGGCCCGGTTTTCCGGTGAGCCCCCGTATTCATCATCCCTCTTGTTCCAGACTTCAGACATGAACTGGTCGATGAGGTATCCGGCATGGCCATGGATTTCGATGGCATCAAAACCAGCATTCCTGGCAAGAGCGGCTGACCTTTCGAAACCATCTATCACTTCCTGTATATCTTCACGGGTCATAGGCCGGCATAAAACATTTGGATCAGGGAAAGAAGGAATGGCAGAGGCAGACATGGGAGGTGTTCCATCTGCACCAGGCATGGAATTTCTTCCTGTACCGGGACTGATTTGACAGACTGCTTTGGCTCCATAGCGCTGGATGGCCTCACATAGTTCAGTTAATTGGGGGATGACGTAATTTTCCTCCAGAATACCGCTTAATCCGCCCTGGGCCAGCTCCCTGTTCAGGAACTGGGCACCCAGGATGATCATTCCGACACCACCCCTGGCCCGTCTTTCATAATAGCTGATTGTATCTTTACTGGCAGTACCATCACTATTGGGAGTAAACGTACCCATGGGAGCCATTACCAAACGGTTCTTGACCACCATATTACCGATCTTAAACGGGGTAAATAAAAGATCGTAATCCATTTAAACCTCCCTTTCTTTAGATATTTTTCATCCTTTAATCTTTCCATATTAAAAGGATATTAAACATTTTCTCTGATTTGTGTGGAAAGATTTTAAATTTAAGTACAGGGAGGAGTCACCAGGATTAGGCTAATTTTTAAAAATAAATTGTAGCTTTCAGCTGGTGGAAAGTTCTTTATTTAGTTCTTTCTGTATTTCTTTCCGCACTGTAAATATCATGGTGATAAAACAGGCGCTGGCACCGACAAATTGCGAGATGGCTTCAGCCAGAAATACCCCCTTGCTTCCCAGGCCGAAGAGACGGGGCAGCAGGATAACCAGCGGAGTGACCAGGATAACCTTTCGGAAGGTAGAAAAGAAGACAGCATGCCTGGCCTTGCCCAGAGCGATAAAGGTTGTCTGGCCGGTAAATTGCATGGCCATCATAAAGAAAAAGGCATAATAGATCCGCATCATCGGAATTCCGGTCTCAATAACCATCAGGTCCTTATTAAAGATCCTGATAAAAAATTCCGGGAAAAACTGGATCAATAACCAGGATACAGTATTATAACTGATGGAAGCAACGGCTGTGAAGATAATACTCCTTTTAACCCTGTCATATTTACGGGCGCCGTAATTATAGCCAATTACCGGCTGGGCACCATTGGTCAGGCCGCTGACTGGCATCGTGATGAATTCCCGTACAGAATTTATAACAGTCATAATCCCTATATAGAGGTCTCCTCCATAGAGTTGAAGGGTAGTATTGGAGATGACCTGGACAATGGAATTGGTAAAAGACATGACAAAGCCCGAGGTCCCCAGGGCAATAATCCTTTTCACCCTCTTAAGCTGTAAATGGAAAGATTCTTTTTTCAGTTTCAGAATCGCTTTTTGGCCGGTAAGAAATCTGAGTACCCAGCAGGCAGATAAGGCCTGAGAGATGACTGTAGCTATAGCAGCTCCCCTTACCCCCATTTTTAGTCTGAAGATGAAGATGGGATCAAGGATTATATTGGCCAGTGCTCCCAGGACGACCGTCATCATTCCTATCCGGCCGAAACCCTGGGAGTTGATAAAGGGATTCATACCAAGGCTGATCATAACAAAAACACTGCCCAGGAGATATATCGTTATATACTCATTAGCGTAAGGATAGGTCTGTTCACTGGCCCCGAATAGATAGAGCACAGGTTTTTTGATTAATAGGCCAATAATAGTGAGTATGGTTCCGCTGAAGACCAGCATTACAAAGGCATTGCCCATTATTTTTTCTGCTTCATCGATATTCTGGCGGCCCCGCTCGATAGAGCATAAGGGGGCACCGCCGACTCCAAACAGGTTGGCGAAGGCCATGACCATGGATATGATGGGCAGACAGATACCGATACCGGTTAAGGCCAGGAAAGAATCCCCCGGCATCCTGGCAATATAGATCCTGTCTACAATGCTGTAAAGGACATTAACCAGTTGGGCCAGTATCATGGGAAGGGCCAGATTCATTATATTTTTAACAACACTGCCTCTGGAAAAATCGTTCTCTATATGCATGAGTTCCGCCTCACTTTAGATTTTAATATTTCGTTTATTACTCCAGTGAATTCCTTATTTCAGGAAACATTTACTTTATAAGTAGCTTTATTTCTTAATCAGTTTACATTGAAGTATTGTAAACCTTAAAGATAGTAAAGTCAAGAAAAGGGAGAAGCTGATTTTAACAAATTAAACCACTCTAAATATCTATCTTCAAATATGCTGTTTTTCAGATAAACAAAATTAAACTCCCTGGTATATTGAAAATCTGCAATATCTATTTGATATAAACTGCCCCTGGCCAGTTCCTTCTCAGCAGCTACCTTATACATAAAGGTTATTCCCTGATTCCGGGCAACCAGTTTTTTGATGGAATTGATACTGCCAATCTCAACGACATTTTCAAAACTCTCAATGCTCAGGTTTTTCTCATAGAGGATATGTTCCAGTATTTCCCGGGTACCGGAGCCCCTTTCCCTCAGGATAAGTTTACTTTTTAATAAATCCTCCAGTTGGAATTCTCCACCCTTAAATTCTGATTCTGCCGAACAGACTCCGATAAATTCCTCCTTCCTGAAAGTCTGATAACTATATCTGGATTTATCGAAAAAACCCTCCAGTAAGGCGAAGCTTATCTCTCCATTTTGGAGTTTTTCCAGGAGTGTCTGGGTATTTTCCACCAGCATATTGAAATGCAGGTCTTTCCTTTCCTGCATAATCCTACTCAGGATAGAGGGCATAATAAATTCTCCTATGGTAAGGGTGGCCCCAAAAGTAATACTCTGGATTTTTTCATTGCTCATTATTATTTCCCTGATTTTTTTGCTATCAGCCACCATCTTCAGTGTATATTCATAAAGTTGCCGGCCTTTTTCAGTAAGGTTCAGGGCCTTGCCAGTGTATTCAAAGAGTTTAGTGCCATAGAGCTCTTCTAAATACTGAATATGTTGTGTTACTGTAGGCTGGGTCAGATGTAATTCTTTTGCGGTTTTTGTATAGTTTTTAATCTTACATAAATGCAGGAAGGTTATATGCCTGAAATCTATCATACTATCACCTATAAGAAATATTTATAGTAAAATAATAAATTATAATTTTATTTTATAGCGCCGGTTTTGTAAAATCAATATGTATTTAAAATAAAAATCGAATAAAGGGGAATCAACATGAAAAACGTAAAAAAATATGTAGCAGGTATTGTGTTGACAATTGGCTTAGCTTTACTTTCACAGATTATCAGTAGTTTTATTCCCAAAAATATTATAAGTCCCGGTGTTTTTGCCCTGATAATAGGGATGTTGTTAAATCCATTCATAAGGAAGTATAGCAGTTTTGAATGGGGTATTAATTTTGTGGCGAAAAAGGTTTTAAAGAC
>JANWJZ010000036.1 GCA_025451675.1 Halanaerobiales bacterium
ATAAAGGGCAAGGCTTTCCTGGTTGTAATCTGTAATGGATTTATAGTATAATATCTTTAGAATAAAGGTTTTTGTCCTATCCAGGAGGAGGAGAATAAATGCGGGTTGGCAGGATGTCCACAGCGATAAAATCCCGGGAGAATGTAGGTAGTGTAAACAGTTCGGAAAAAGGCCCCGTTAAAGAAGTTGAGTTTAAAGAAAAACTGGCCGAGATAAACCAGAAAGAGATTAAGGAGCGGCTGGATAGATTATTTAATATCATTGATGAACAGGGCGAAAAATTAAAAAGATCCCTTGATAAAAAGGATCTTCTGGAATATAAAAGAAGGGTCAAGGAATTTTTACGGATCCTACATAAAGAGTTTGCCCGTGCTAAACAGTCCTTCAGCTGGGATAGCCGGGGTAATATGCGGACCTATACCATAGTGGAGAAGATTGACCGCAATCTGGAAGTCCTGCAGCAGTTATTTCTGGAAGAACAGGCCGATGCCCTGGAGGTATTGAAAAGGGTGGATGAGATCAGGGGCTTATTGCTGGATTTATATATATAATCTTTAAAGTAAGTACATCATTGAATTAATTTTTTATACCGGGCTTAATACCGGAATTTCCATTATCTCAATGAGAATCAGCGGAGAGCGGTTGGTCTTTTCGTAAAAGTATTTATTAAGGGACTGGTAGATCTTTTTCTTTAAAAGGGCGGTATCTTCCAGCCCGTTTTTTTTCTCATCGGCAATGGTCTCAGCCACCAGCTTCCTGGCCTGTTCCAGCAGGTCTTCCGCTTCTTTATTGTAGACAAATCCCCGGGAAATAAGCAGAGGATTATCTACAAGATTACCGGCAGAGTCCAGGGCAATAATAACATTTACAAAACCATTTTCAGCCAGTTTTTTCCTGTCGTTTAAAACTATTGCCCCGGTATCACTGATCTGGTTTCCTTCGATATATAATTCCCCGGTATTAATTTTTCCTTCAATTTTTGCCTCGTTTTCCCGTAGAACAATAATATCCCCATTTAAAGCGATTAAAATATTCTCAACAGACATACCCATCTGCCTGGCAATCTGGGCATGATGGTAAAGATGCCTGAATTCGCCGTGTACAGGTATTAAATATTTAGGTTTAATTAGATTCAGCATTAATTTAATTTCTTCCTGGCAGGCATGGCCGGAGGCATGAAGATCCATCATTTCTCCATATATTACATTGGCACCCAGGCTATACAGCAGGTTGATTGTCTCCCCGATGGCCTTTTCATTTCCCGGTATGGGGCTGGATGAGAGGTAGACGGTATCGCCTGGAATTATAGATATTTCTCTATGTTCTCCCCTGGCCACCCGGCTCAGGACAGCCTTATACTCTCCCTGGCTTCCTGTCATCAATAAAACGATTTGTTCGGGCTTAAGTTTCTTTGCCTCTTCAAGGGAAACCAATGTGTCAGCAGGTATATCGATATAACCGAGATTGGCAGCAATCTCAATGGTATTGGCCATACTCCTGCCGGTAATGACCATTTTCCGGCCTGATTTTCTGGTGGCATTAACAATCTGTTGTATTCTTTCAATATTAGTGGAAAAGGTAGCGATGATAATCCTCCCTCTGGTGAGGAGGAAACTATTTTCTAGGGTTTTTGCCACTACCCGCTCGGAAAGACTGTGGCCTTCTCTTTCTGAGTTAGTGCTATCGCCCAGTAAAGCCAGCACACCTTTTTTGCCCCAGTCTGATAATACTTCAAAGTCGGCCTGGGGATTGCTGATTGGTGTCTGATCAAATTTATAGTCTCCTGTATAGACAATATAACCAACCGTAGTTTTTATCCTCATGGCTACTGCGCCGGGGATGCTGTGGTTTACATGGCAGAATTCTATTTCAAAGCTATTTAATTTTATCTTCCGGTACTTCCCATATGCCCCAATGGAATGTAGTTCTGCTTTGTCCAGCAGGCCGGCATCCTTTAACTTACTTTCGATGAGGCCGATGGTCAGGTCTGTTCCATACAGGGGGGGATTAATTAATTCAAAGATATAGGGGACTGCACCAATATGGTCTTCATGTCCGTGGGAAAAGATAATGCCCCTGATCTTTTCCTTTTTATCCAGTAGATAGTTGATATCAGGTATAATCAGTTCTATACCGTATTTATCTTCATCAGGAAAGAGAACCCCTGCATCAAGGATTAAGATATCTTCTTCGCTTTCTAAAATGATCATATTGTTACCAACTTCTCCCCTGCCTCCCAGGGAGAAGATAGCCACTTTATTTTCCTTCATATCTATACCTCCGTGTTATGAACTTTTCCTATATTAGTTTATGTAGATCAGGTGATAAGTAATATTGATTTAAATAATAAAAAATTGCAGATATACAGAGAAAGGGGCAGGAAAAGCAGATTCTTTAAAGAAATATATAGTATATTGTTGACTAATAGGAGTGATTGGATGACCAACTATCGTTCCCGTAGTTTATTATATATTTCTCTTATTATCTCTCTTTTTCTATCTTTTAATATAATTGTTAAAGGGGAAAATATACATATTTACATAAATGGCCTGGAGAAAAGCAAGGAACTGGCACCAGTTGTACGGGATGGTGTTGTTTATGTTAAAGCCCGGGAACTGGCCAGGCTTTTTAATGCAGAGATAAACTGGCAGCAATCTATAAAGACCCTGAGTATCAGTGATGGGGAAACCTTAATCAAGATGATGCTGGGTAATCCCTATATCCAGGTCAATAACAGGACAATAAAAAGCAAGGGTAGTCTTCTTTCCATTTCCGGCCATACCTATCTGCCTATTGAAGATATAGCCGGCTGTTTTGGCTTTTTATTTAATAAAGAGGGAAGTAATATCTATCTCAGCCGTCCGGAAACCTATATCAGGGATATCAGGTGGGAAAAGGAAGGGCAGGTCATTATTATTGATATGGATAAAATTGTCCCCTACCGGATCAATAATACCAATAACCCTGCCCGGCTGGAACTGGAGCTGGAAAAGGCAGCACTGGCCGATGACTTTACTGATAATTTATCCAATAAAAATTTTTATCTTGCTGTTACACCGGTAGAGGAAGAAGCCCGGTTGAAGATTTCCATCATAAGCCAATATCCCATTCCCTTTCAGGGAGACCGTTCCATTGCGGAAGACGGGGATAACCTTATCATCAATTTTCTTCCCTATATTACGGGGATAAGGTGGAATAAAGATCAGTTAGAGATTTCAGCCAGCGGACAGATGGCCAGGCCGGAAATTATGTTACTGCAGGATCCCCGCAGGCTGGTAATAGATATACCTGACCTGATGCTCAGTAATTTTGAACTGAATCTGGATAATAACCCCTGGATTAAGGAGGTAAGGGTAAGCCAGTTTACCTATGATCCCATTGTACTGAGGGTTGTACTGGAATTATATCCAGACCGTTACCTTCATCTGCTTGAGGATACTGTCTTAACTGAGAAAATAGTTTTAAGGACTACAGAAAGGACTAATCTTACCAATCTCACTTTTGAAGCAAATAGTATCAGGTTTATCAGTGATAACAAAATCACTCCTGAGATCTTTAAGCTTAAAGAACCGGACCGCCTGGTTATCAATATATTAAATGCCGTCAGGGGACAGGGTTTCCTGGACCGGATAGATGTGGATAGTGAATTGCTGAAGAGTATCAGGACCTCCCGTTTTAATGAAGAGACGATCAGAATTGTAGCTGACCTGAAGCAGGATATTGGCTTTAGCCTGCAGGAAAAGCAATTATCAGATGGGCGGTTCATGAATATAATATTATTTGAAAATAGCTTCAGGGAATTATTGATTAATGATTCGGAATTAAAGACTGATCTGGTTTTAAACTTTACCGGCGAAGTTGATTATGAAATAAAGGAAAACCCCGGCAAGCTGGTGCTGGAGGTTTCCGGGGTAAAAGCAGTGGCAGATTATAAGGTTCCTGCACCGTTGGGGGCCATAACGGACATAAAGGTTAAGCCCGGTGAAGGCGGAGAGGGTATTCGCTTTGAGTTTGCTACAGCTGAGTATGATAGTTATAAGGTATTCTCTTCGAAACCGGCTACTTCAATAACCCTGAGTTTAATGAAGGAAAAATTAAAGGATAGCAAAATAAGTAATCTTATTATACTTGACCCTGGCCATGGTGGTTTTGATCCTGGTGCTATCGGGCCATCCGGCCTTGAGGAAAAAGATGTCAATCTGGCAATAACTCTTTTAGCGGCAGAGATATTGCAAAGAGAAGGATATAATGTTATGCTTACAAGGAAAGATGACCGCTTCATTTCCCTGAAAGAAAGGGTAGAGATGGCTAATAGAATGGAAGCCCTGTTGTTTGTGAGTATCCATGCCAATTCAGCCAATACTACCTATTCGGAAGGCATAGAAACCTTTATTGCCCCGAATAAGGTGGCCAGCAGCCAGTTACTGGCCAATGCTTTGCAGAGAAACCTTTTAAAAGAGTTGAAAAGGAATGACCGGGGTATCAAACAGGAGGATTTCTATGTAATCAAATATACTGATATGCCGGCAGCCCTGGTGGAGGTAGCTTTTATATCAAATCCCCATGAAGAATCCTTACTGTCCAGCAATCTCTTCAGGGAGAAAGCCGCCCGGGCTATTGCCCAGGGTATTATCGAATATATGAAAAAAATCAATAATGGGAGTTGAATGTTTTTATGAATAGAAGGACCCTGATTTTAATCCTGCTTGTACTCTTAATTGCCTTTTCAGCATTCTATTTCTGGAACCGCCAGGAGAGGGGAATTATCCCTGATGGTGCTGAAGAAGTAAAACTGTACTTTTCCACCAAGGATGCCATGTATTTAAAGGCGGAAACAAGGAAGATAGAGGCAGGAAAAACCAATAAATATGTAGAAACTATCAACGAATTGATTAAAGGCCCTGTTTCAAAAGAACTGAACCGGACCATCCCGGAGGGAGTGAGAATCAGGGAAATAAGGATAGAGGGGAATATAGCCTATCTGGATTTTAACCAGGCTCTGGTTGATAATCACTGGGGCGGCAGTACTGGCGAGATTATGACCATTTATTCTATAGTCAATACTATTACCCAGTTCCCGGAGATAGATTATGCAAAAATACTGGTGGAAGGGAAGGAAATAGAGACCCTGGCTGGCCACATGGATACATCTGTTGCCCTTGAGCCGGATTGTAATTTAATTAAAGAGTGAAGCAGGATATTAAATATACTTTTTAGACTCAAATAGAGGTCAGGTGACAGGTGGTAAAAATGGAGACAGCATTATTGATTGATATTGGCAGTACCTATACCAAGGTATCTCTGGTGGATCTGAGAGAGGCACGCTTAGTAGAACGGGCCCAATATCATACAACAGTTGCTGAGGGAATAGATATAGGTTTAAGCAAGGCACTGGCGCAGGTTGCGGGCTGGGAAAAGGCCAGATACAAACTGGCCTGCAGCAGTGCTGCCGGAGGCCTGAAAATAATTGCAATCGGTTTTGTGCCCGGGATGACCGCAGAAGCAGCCAGAAGGGCTGCCCTTGGTGCTGGCAGCAGGGTTTTAAAGACCTACAGTTATGAACTTACAGAGGATGACCTGGCCAGTATATTAGAAGAAAATCCTGACCTGATATTACTGACTGGCGGCACTGATGGCGGAAATAAAGAAAATATTATAAGTAATGCCCGTAAATTGGCTGGATTACCTTTGCGCCAGCCTGTAATCATTGCCGGAAACCGGAATGCCTCAGCAGAAGTAGAGGATATCCTATCCAGGACAGGGAAAGAAGTATATGTCACTGAAAATGTCATGCCTGAGCTGGATAAATTGAATATTGAGCCAGCCAGAAAATTGATCAGGAAAATATTCCTGGAAAAGATAGTGGAAGCAAAGGGTTTAAGTACCGTAAATAAATATATTGATGGAATCATCATGCCTACTCCTTCTGCAGTTTTAAAGGCAGCCAGTTTACTGGCTGATGGTACTGACGAAGAGGCTGGCCTGGGGGAATTGATGGTGGTGGATCCCGGCGGGGCGACCACTGACGTATATTCCATTGCTGAAGGGAGGGCAGACAGCAGGAAGGTATACTATCAGGGGTTGGAAGAACCTTATCAGAAAAGGACAGTGGAAGGAGATTTAGGCCTCCGTCATAGTCTGCCAGGCCTGCTGGAAGCCATTACTATGGAATTTCTCACTGGCCAATTAAGGGAAATGGATATTGGAAAAGAAGATTTCCAGGCCCTGATTGATAAGTTAGCCGGGGAAACAGAAATACTGACGACAGGAAAGGAGAAAGAGATAGAAAGGTTTCTGGCCTATCATGCCGTAAGGATTGCTGTAGAAAGGCATGTGGGCAGATTGCGGACTATCTATACTCCTTCAGGCAGTACCTATATACAGGAAGGTAAAGACCTTAGAAAGATAAAATATCTAATCGGTACAGGGGGAGTTATTGTCCATAACCAGGAACCGGCCTCCATAATTGCCGGGGCTCTACATGAAAATCAGGCCAATCCAGAGTTGCTGGCCCCCCTTTATCCGGAAATCTTACTGGATCAGGAATATATCCTGGCAGCAGCAGGCCTGCTGTCTGAAGTAGAACCGGAGATTAGTTTAAGATTGATGAAAAACAGTATTAAAAGGATAAAATGAACACTTACGTAAAGTCAGCCGATCATTAGAGTTTTAGAGCTGACTTTTTTTATAAAAACCTTACTTACATAATATGTAAATATAAGAAAAGAATATAAATATAGGTGGTGAAGTAAAATTGTCAGATTATATTTTAAAGGTAGAGGCGATTAATAAAAGTTTCCGCCAGCATCAGGTAGTCAAGAATATCTCTTTTGAGGTGAGGAGAGGAGAGATCCTTGGCCTGCTTGGACCAAATGGTGCCGGGAAGACAACAGTGATCAGGATGATCATGGGAATATTCCAGCCTGACTCCGGCCGGATACACTTTGACAGGGAATATATTATCGACAAGAAAAAAGTCGGCTATCTGCCTGAAGAACGGGGTACCTATGATGAGACAAGGGTCCTGGAGACAATTGTTTATTTTGCCAGGTTAAAAGGCCTGACGAAGGCGGAAGCAGTTGAAAGGGCCATGTTGTGGTTGGAGAGGATGGGTTTGAAGGATTATGCCAGAAATAAAATAGAGGAACTCTCCAAAGGTATGCAGCAGAAAATCCAGTTTATCATATCAGTAATACATAAACCCACTTTACTGGTACTGGATGAGGTTTTTTCCGGCCTGGATCCGGTAAACCAGAATCTATTTAAAGATCTAATCAGGGAACTGGCGGCAGAGGGCATCACCATCCTTCTTTCTTCCCACCAGATGAATCTGGTCGAGGAATTGTGTGACAGGATTTTTATGATTAACAAGGGAGAAAGGGTCTTATATGGAAAGCTGGATGAAATAAAGGATAAGGCGGGAATCAGGATAGTAAACCTTAAAACCCGGAAGAAAATCAGTAATATCAGCCTGGCAGAAGACAACAGGATTTCAAATTTACAGATAAATGGCAGGTCAGTTTCTTTCCATGTATTGGGAGATTACTCTCCTGATAGTATCATAAACATGCTGCCAGAAGGTATAGTTATAGATGAGCTATCTATCATGAGGCCGCCTTTACATGATATTTTTGTGGCAACAGTTAATAGGGGGGTGCAGTAAACATGAGTGATATCTTCCGTGTAGCCCAGTGGGAGTTTGTAAAAGGAATTAAAAATAAAGGATTTCTGTTTTTGACCTTTGTCTTTCCAATAATAATGGTAATTATTGTCGCTATTATTTCTTTTGCCGCGATAAGGGGGTCTGGCGGCCAGGATCTTAATCTGGCTATTGTAGATGAGACCAGTTTCATGACCGGAATGCTTGAGGATTCCTTTGCCCAATATGAATACGAAGCAGATTTTATTTCTGCCAGTGCCTTGGATGAAATAGAGAAAGTCCTACAGGAAGAAGAATATGACTGTATCCTCCATATCCCGGAGGATGTATTAGAAACAAACCAGGTCTATTATTATTTTAAAGAACTCAGCAGTTTGGAAACAGATTTTATCAGGAATATACTGTCTGATATCCTGATAAATCAGAGGCTGGTAGAGAGGGGTTATTCTCCACTGGAAATCCGGGAATTGACAGCTAATGTAAGGGTAATCAGCAGGCATATCAAGGAAGTAGAAGGAGGAGGGTTTTCCTTTGGTATTCTAATGCCTTACTTCCTGGCCCTGTTAATGATTCTGGCTGTATTTTTCTCTGGCAGTATATTATTACAGAGTATTATTAAGGAAAAGACAAACAGGATAGTGGAAATTATCCTGTCTTCTATCCCGGCTAAAGCCCTGATGTTTGGAAAGATTATTGCTTATGCATTGTTAAGTATTGTGCAGATTTTGATCTGGGTTCTGGCCGGAAGCCTGGTTATCTTATATTTTGAACCGAAGACCCTGGAAAGCCTTTACAGTACCAAGACTTTTTTAATGTTGCTTTATGTATTTTTTGCTTTCCTGCTTGTAGCCAGTCTTAACGCTATTTTAGGTTCCAGTGCAAAGGATGCCCAGTCAGGAAGCCAGGCTACAGGATTATTAGTCTTGATACCAGTAATCCCCATTTATTTTGCTACTTCAATAATTCAGGAACCCAATGGGACTATCAGTAAAGTTTTAAGCTATATTCCCTTTTTTACACCGACTACGATGATGCTCCGGCTGGGTGTCTCAGCACCATCTGGTAAGGAGATTCTTCTGACAATTGTTATCCTGCTTGTTTTTTCTTATCTCTTGATCCTGCTTTCAGCAAAACTCTTCCGTATTGGTATGCTGATGTATGGAAAGAATGTTAATTTAAGGGAACTAATAAAATGGGCCAGGAGTAAAGATTACTAGATTTAATTTTGACTTCCAGCTTAAAAT
The DNA here is from genome assembly GCA_025451675.1 of Halanaerobiales bacterium. Classification (GTDB taxonomy): domain Bacteria; phylum Bacillota; class Halanaerobiia; order Halanaerobiales; family DTU029; genus DTU029. The sequence continues at coordinate 8,905 of JANWJZ010000036.1, forward strand.
AGGATATTATTACATTATGATTTCTGTGCCAATTTTTTTCTACTAATTACATATATTAATATTGGCAAGGATATCGCAGGATAGATAGAAAGGTGTGCATGATTTATGGCAGAATTACGTGTAGATAAGCGGAAACATAATGAGCTCCGGCCTATAAAGATTACCAGAAATTTTACTAAATATGCAGAAGGCTCTGTTTTCATCGAAATAGGGGATACAAAAGTTTTATGTAATGTATCTGTGGATGAAAATGTCCCTCCTTTTTTGCGGGGGCAGAATACCGGCTGGTTAACAGCCGAATACTCTCTATTACCCCGTTCAACCCATAATAGAACTGTCAGGGAGTCTTCCAGAGGCAGAATTGGAGGGAGAACCAGCGAAATACAACGTCTTATAGGGCGCTCCCTCCGTGCTGTAATTGATCTGGAAAAATTGGGAGAGAGGACCATCTGGGTTGATTGTGATGTGATTCAGGCTGACGGAGGCACCAGGACAGCGGCTATAACAGGTGCCTATGTGGCCCTGGTTGATGCTATGAATTCTCTGATTAAGGAAGGTATTTTAGAAGAGTCTCCATTAAAGGGGTTTCTAGCTGCCATCAGTGTCGGTATGGTAGAAGGGGAACTTTTACTGGATCTCTGCTATGAGGAAGATTCCCAGGCTGAAGTAGATATGAATGTGGTCATGACTGAAGAGGGACGGATTATCGAGATTCAGGGTACTGCTGAAAAGAAACCCTTTAGCCGGGAAGAATTGCAGGCTTTCCTGGACCTGGCTGAAGAAGGAATAAGCCAATTGATTGAGATACAGAAAAAGAGCCTGGAGGAAGGGGAATAATGGGCAGGAAATTATTGGTGGCCAGTGCTAATCAGGGAAAGATCAGGGAGATAAAAAATTATTTGGAGAATTTAAATAACATCAATCTGGAGATTATTGGCCTTGATGAATTTCCAGGCCTCCCAGAAGTAGAGGAGGATGGGGACAGCTTCAGGGCAAATGCCTTGAAAAAGGCCAGGGCCAGGGCAGAACAGACAGGCCTCTTGACCCTGGCCGATGATTCCGGGCTTTCGGTGGATTATCTTGGTGGAGAACCGGGAATTTATTCCGCCAGGTATGCCGGGGAAGGAGCCACAGATGAAGAAAACAATCAAAAATTACTGGAAAAACTAAAGGATGTACCAGAGGAGAAGAGAAAGGCTTCTTTTATCTGTGTTATGGCTTTAGTTGATCCTGACAGTGGTGAAGAGATAGTAGTGGAAGGCCGTTGTGATGGAATTATTCAATTGTCCCCTAAAGGAGAGAATGGTTTTGGTTATGACCCTATTTTCTATCTTCCTGAATTCAGGAAGACCATGGCTGAAATACCTCTGGAGTTGAAAAATCAAATCAGTCACAGGGCAGCTGCCTTGCAAAAAATGAAAAATGAAGTAATAAGGAGGTACAGCCGGTAAATCAGCGCAGAAGAGCAATAAATAACGAAAATGGCGGAAAATCAACTGGAATGCTTTTTGACCAAAGGGGTGGATTTGCGTTATACTTATACTTGCTGTCAGGGCAATATTTGATTGCACTGGCTGTGGCGGAGCGTGGCGCAGTTTGGTAGCGCACCTGTTTTGGGAACAGGGGGTCGAAGGTTCAAATCCTTTCGCTCCGACCATTTTTGCGGGAGTAGCTCAGTTGGCTAGAGCATCAGCCTTCCAAGCTGAGGGCCGCGGGTTCGAATCCCGTCTCCCGCTCCATTAATATAGTAAGATTCCCTACTGAATAGAAAAGTAGGGTTTTTTATTTCTGGGGTTATTTTATGAGATCAGGGAATAGAATAATAAATTAATTAATTTTTTCTTGACATAATCAAGATAATATGTTAATATAAATTTTGTCAGCAGGGAGTCCGCGAAACAGGAATGAAGAAAAGTTGTTGAACCGGGCTCGATAATGTTGGCAGATTAAGGAACTACGCGCCTGTAGCTCAGCAGGATAGAGCAACGGACTTCTAATCCGTAGGCCAGAGGTTCGAATCCTCTCAGGCGCGCCACTAACAATCTTATATGGTGGGTGTAGCTCAGCTGGCTAGAGCGCAGGATTGTGGCTCCTGAGGCCGTGGGTTCAAGTCCCATCACCCACCCCATTAATATAGACCATTAGCTCAACTGGCCAGAGCACCTGACTCTTAATCAGGGGGTTCGGGGTTCGAGTCCCCGATGGTCTACCAAAATTCATTAAAAGAGCTTATTATTAAAGTAGGCTCTTTTTTTATTTGCGCGTCATTTATTATTAATTTTTAGAAAAGATATATATTAAAAGGAATATAAGCTGATTTAAAAGCTTACATTCTTTTTTTATGAAAAATTAGCAGGAAAAATTATATTTCCAAAGAACTAACTATATGGTTGAAAGAATTAGATAAATCAGGAAAACCGACTGTTTTATCTGGAGGTGTATACTATCAAAATATTAATAATTGATAGTGACATAAACTTTTGTGAAACTTTAAAAAGCATCCTTAATGAAGAAAAATTTATTGCCGATTATGTCCACGATGGTGCGAATGGTATCCGTAAGCTTATTAATAAAAATTATGATATAGTTACAATGGATCTTGTTTTACCGGATATGGATAGCCTTGAAGTAGTAAAATATTTGCGGGATAAAGGTAACACAATCCCTATCTTGATTCTATCTGCAGAGAAGGAGAAGGAAAGTATAATAACTGCCCTGGATGCAGGAGCAGATGACTATTTGGGTAAACCATTTCATACCGGTGAACTACTGGCCAGATTACGGGCCCTGCACCGGAGAAATACCTCCTATATTCTGAAAGAAGATGTTGTCTCTTTTGCAGATATTACTTTAAATCTATCCAAAATCGAGTTATCATCCCGGGAAAAGAAAGAATATTTAACACAGAAAGAATTTCAATTAATCAAGCTGTTTATGTATAATCCCTACAGGGTTCTCAGGAAAGATATGCTTATTTCTAAAATCTGGCCCTTTGATGATGATGTCTGTTATAACACCCTGGAGGCGCATATTGCTTCACTCCGTAAAAAAATGAAGCAGTTAGATTCAAGGGCCAGGATAGTTACTATACGGGGAATCGGCTATAAAATGGAAGCCTGATAAAAAATACTACTGCAGTGGATTTTGCAGTAGTATTTTTCTTTAATCTGTTTTTTTCTGAATGTTAGAAGAAAAATATATTGATCAGGCGTTACTGCTTTCCTGGAGAGTTATTTCTGTTCCTTCCCGCTTTTTTCGGCGGAATTTTGATAGAAAAGTAAATCTTATGTTTTGTTTACTGATAACATCGAAGGCAACTGCGGCCAGGAGGACCAGGCCTTTTACTACCTGCTGTACATTGGAACTTATTCCCATTATAGACATCCCGTTATTGAGTATTCCCATAATCAAGGCTCCAACCAGTGTGCCGCCTACAGTTCCAATTCCGCCCGTAGTGCTCGCGCCGCCTATGAAACAGGCTGCGATTGCATCCATCTCAAAGGATTGGCCTGCCTGGGGAGAGGCAGAATTGAGGCGGGCGGAAAAGACAATACCGGCAATGGAAGCCAGGAAAGCCATATTGACATAAACGAGGAAAAGAAGCCTGTCTGTTTTGACACCAGATAAGCGGGCGGCCTTCTCATTACCTCCCATGGCATAAAGGTGTCGGCCCACTACTGTAGAGGAAGTTAAATAGCTGTATACAATCAATATGATTCCGAGGATGATGAAGACTCTCGGGACGCCACGATAGTTGGCGAGAGTATAAAACAGCCATATGATAGCAGCACCTATGACCAGTAGTTTGATTCCCAGAGCGAAAGGGTTTTCTACAGTATATCCTTTCTTTTTACGGGATCTATAGCTGTATATTTCGATGATACAATATACCAGGGCGGTCAGGATACCCAATAATAAGGAAGTGGTGTTTCTTACACCGAATAAATGGACATCTCCAAATATATCGGAAATATATCCTGTCGAATAAGCCAGATATCCCTGGGGAAAGGGTGCCAGTGTCAGCCCTCTGAGTATTATCAAGGTTAATCCTCTGAATACAAGCATACCAGCCAGTGTAGCGATGAAAGCAGGAATCTTGACATATGCAATCCAGAAGCCCTGCCAGATACCGATGGCTATACCGATCAGCAGGCATAACAGGATGGATATGTGTGGATTCCATCCCCAGGTGATAATGAATGTACCGGCACAGGCACCAACGAATGCTACCACAGAGCCAACAGACAGGTCTATATTTCCTCCTGTGAGTATACAGAGTAACATTCCGACAGCTAAAATAACTACATAGGCATTCTGGAAAATAAGGTTTGAAACATTCATTGGTTTAAGTAATATACCATTAGTCAATATCTGAAAGAAGATAATTATACCAAAAAGCACAATAAGCATCATATATTGTCTCAGGTTTTTACGGATTGTGGTCTTCCAGTCCATACTTAATTTCCTCCTTTACTTGCCTGTATAATAGCATTCATAATGCTTTCCTGTGTTGCCTCTGATGGAAGGACTTCATCGATAATTTTACCTTCGTTCATTACATAAATACGGTCACACATACCCAGAATTTCTGTGAGTTCTGATGAGATGAAGAGGATTGCTTTACCCTGGCTGGCCAACCCATTTATTATTTCATAAATTTCATATTTTGCTCCCACATCGACACCCCGGGTAGGTTCATCCAGGATCAAAATATCCGGCCTGGAAAAAATCCATTTAGCTAAGAGCACTTTCTGTTGGTTACCTCCAGATAAATTATTTACATATTGTTCAACGTTTGGGGCCTTTATGCTTAACAATTCCAGGTATTGATCTGCTATTTTTCTTTCCAGGTCTCTATCAATCCGCCCCTTTCTTGATACAAAATCCATTCTGGGCAAGGTGATATTGTGCATGATGCTACTGCCCAGGAGGAGCCCGTTATCCTTGCGGTCTTCAGTGACATAGGATATGCCATTGGCAATTGCTTCAGATATAGAATTTAATGCCAGCACTTCTCCATTTTTGATAATTGTACCGGAGATATTGCTTCCATAGGCCTGGCCAAAAAGGGACATGGCTAACTCGGTCCTGCCTGAACCCATAAGGCCATAAATTCCTACAACTTCGCCTTTTTTTACTTTAAATGATACATTGTCCACTACTTTCCGTTCCGTGTAAAGTTCATGGTAAACTGTCCAATTTCTTACCTCAAAGGCCACCTCATCCTGTATGGTGTCAGCCCGGACGGGAAAACGGCTGGACATTTCGCGGCCGACCATCCCGCGGATGATCCTTTCCTCTGTAACATTGTCCTGTTTTTTATCCAGGGTCTCAACAGTACAGCCATCCCGGAGAATGGTTATCCGGTCTGCACAATAATCTATTTCATCCAGTTTGTGGGATATAATTATGGAGGTAATACCCTGTTCATTGCGTAATTTCAGTATCAGGTCCAGGACTTTACGGGCATCCTGTTCATTGAGGGAAGAAGTAGGTTCATCCAGTATTAATAGACGTACATTTTTGGCCAGGGCTTTTGCAATTTCAACTAATTGTTGTTTGGCTATACTGATATCTTTAACCAGTGTGCGGGGATTCTCTTCCAGGCCTACCATCCGCATATACTCTTCTGCCTTTTTGTATGTTTTATCCCAATCGATAATTCCCCGCCTGTGCTGTTCATTACCAAGAAACATGTTTTCCCCAATGGATAAATAGGGAACCAGAGCTAATTCCTGATGGATAATAACAATACCCAGCCGTTCTGAATCCTTGATGTCCAGATGACGGCACTCCTGGCCTCCAAAATAGACTTCTCCAGTGTAGGTGCCATAGGGATAAACACCGCTCAAAACGTTCATCAATGTGGATTTACCGGCACCATTTTCCCCTACAATAGCGTGAATTTCTCCTTCATAAACAGTTAAGTTAACATTGTCCAGTGCTTTTACACCGGGAAATTCTTTGGTAATGGAACGCATTTCCAGCAATATTTTTTTCATTACTGAATATCCTCCCTATCAAGTGACAGATGGGAGTTTCCTCCCATCTGTCTTATTTATCATCTTTTTATAGACCTAATTGTTCTGGAGTATAGTAACCGCTATCAATCAATAATTCTTTGTAATTGTTAATATCAGCAAATATCGGTTCACAGAGATAGGTAGGAATAATGCCTGTGCCGTTATCATAATCTGTTGTATTGTTGATTTCTGGTTCTTCACCATTCATGATGGCTTCTACCATCTTAACTACCTGCGCGGCAAGGGTTCTGGTGTCTTTGAAGACAGACATGGCCTGGTAACCGGTGATAATATTTTTGACATTGGCTATGTCACAATCCTGGCCGGTAATTAAGGGGAAATTATCTTTTTCAAAACCGGCTCCGATCAGTGAGTTGGTAACACCCAGGGCTGTTGAGTCGTTGCTGCAGAGGACAGCATCCAGCCTCTGGCCAGCAGAGTAATGGGCAGCGATCAGGTTATCCATTCTGGCCTGGGCATTGGCAGAATCCCAGTTCATGGTTGCAATCTGTTCAAAAGTGGTCTGGCCGGAAGGTACGATTACCTTACCGTTCTTGATATAGGGTTCGATAACATCCCAGGCACCGGCAAAGAAGTAACGGGCATTATTATCATCTGGAGAACCGCCGAAGAATTCCATATAAACAGGCTCTTTTCTGTTATCAAGATCCAGTGTATCTCTCAAATATGTACCCTGAATGGTTCCCACCATATAGTTGTCAAAAGTAGCATAATAGGAAACAGCATCAGTTTCCATGATCAGGCGGTCATAGGCTATAACCGGAATACCTTCCAATTTGGCAATTTCAAGAACAGTACCCAGGGCACTACCGTCGATGGAAGCAATGACGAGAATATCGACACCGCCCAGAATCATATTTTCGATCTGGGAAATCTGTGTTGCGACATTGTTGTTGGCATACTGCAGGTCAACAGTGTAGCCGGCAGCTTCCAGCATAGCCTTCATGTTGGCCCCATCCTGATTCCAGCGCTGCAAACTCTGGGTAGGCATTGCCACACCAATTTTGCCTTTTGCAGCAAAAGCGACACTTGACATTGACAATACAAGCAGCAGAGTTAATAAAATTGTTAAACCTTTTTTCATTTAAATACACTCCTTTATAATTTTTTTGCCTTACTTAAATAATTACCTGTTTATTATTTACTTTCTTATATTACCATGGTAAGCTGAATTTTATCTGAAGATTTATCAAATTACGACAATTAAAAATATTGGATACCAGGGATGGACTGATTTTATATTTAAATAGCCTGGCTAATTAGTAAATTATATTAGAAAATACCCTTATTTATGTTAACAAAAAATTAAGGGTTCAGAGTAAACTATCAACTCTGAACCCTTATTATGACTGGCTATATTGGCAAATATATTAGTTATAGATAAACTGTGATTTCTTTTGTATCCCTGTCTTTCAGGGTAAAACTGGCTTTTTTATCTCCATAGCTGATTTCATATTCACCAAGGAAGCCGGTGAATTCAAAAAGACCTTCTTCATCTGTAATGAAGGTACTTTCTTTTGTCCACCATTCTTCTTTGATTAATTTCCGCAGTTCTTCGTAGGCAGGTTTGGGGGAACAATCCTGGCGGATCAGGCCGGAGGGTGCCTTAAGCCATTGTCCGTCAAGTAGGTCCCACCAGGTTATGCCTTCAACCAGCGGGTGAGCAAAAAGGGTTTTATAAAACTCTACCACTTCTCTGGCCTGTCTTTCTTCGCCCTCTGGAGTACTAGGCCATTCTTCAACCTGATAATCATTTAGATCATCATAGTGGGAAGGCATAAGATGGCCAGAGACCAGTGATACTTCACTGAAGTGGATGGGGATATTAAACCTGGAAAAGCGCTCCAGGACCCATTCGGTTTTTTCTATTCCCCAGTATCCCTGGTGCATATGGGATTGAATGCCAATAATATCAATCTGGATTCCCGCTTCCAGGCAACCTTCGATCAGGATATCATAGGCCGGTGAAATATCAAAGTCATTTAAGATAAGTATAGCCTCAGGATTGGTGGAACGGGCTTTATCAAAAACAGTTTTTATAAGTTTTATCCTGCCCAGCTCCTTACAGACCCGGGTAAGGCCATTGTCGTATTTGTTAAATATGGGCATGATAACAACTTCATTGATTACATCCCACATATCCACAAGGCCTTTAAAATCCTTCACATCCCTTTCTATCCTTTTAATCTGTTTGTCCAGGATCTCCTCATTACTCATATCCAGCAACCAGTCAGGTGCTAAGGTGTGCCAGCTTAAGGGATGTCCTTTTGTGACAAGATTATGTTCCTTACACCACCTGGCAGTATTAATCAGTGCTTCTGTCCTGGGTTTTCCCTGTTCCGGTTCAAATTGTCCCCAGTAGAAGGGAAGGGTTACAAAGTTAAATAGATCCAGGAATCTTTCTTTATATTTTTCGGTATGTTCCCTGGCTGCCCCTTCTAACTGATTATTGGCATAGGGGATGAGTTCAAACCCATTACAGCCAAAGAGAAAGTGGTGGTTTTTTTGTTTAATGCTAACTTCCTGTTTGGGTAAAGGTTTTTTGTTTTCTGTAAATACCTTAATTGTAGCAGTCCCTTTCCTGTGTTCATAGCTTTTCATTTTAGTCCTCCTTTTTAGATTATTCTGTAAAATATTACTGTAATAATGTATTTCAATATTAATTATAACACAGGATAAGGCCTTATGTTAGATGTGAAAAAAATAACATATAGACATATTCTCTCGCTTTTTAATGTAGATTAGAATAGTCAGGATTTAAAAGAAATAATAATATAATATTATATAATAGAGGATAATGTCAAAATACGGGTAAAAAAGGTGCAAAAACAGGTTTGTTTCTTTTTTTATACTCTGTTAATATAGAATTAAGAAATGAAATAACTTTTATTTTAAAGAAAATAAGTTAAAAGATTCACAAATAAACCTAATAGCTGTTCTTTCATTTCTATAAGATGGCAGAAGATTGCCAATAACAATATAAGGAGGTTTTTAATGAATAGGTTTTTTAAGGTTACAAGTTTAGAAGAGTTGGAGGAACTGCTTCGGAGAGTTAAAAAAGCCCAGTTGGAATATGCTACCTATAATCAGGACCAGGTGGATGAGATATTCCGTCGAGCAGCTATTGCAGCAAATGATAAGAGGATTCCACTGGCTAAGTTGGCTGTTGAAGATACCGGCATGGGTATAGTAGAGGATAAGGTAATAAAAAATCACTTTGCCTCTGAGTTTATTTATAACAAATACCGTAATGAACAGACCTGTGGAGTACTGGAAGACGATGATTTTTACGGCTTCAAAAGGATTGCTGAACCCATAGGTATCATTGCAGGTATTGTACCTGTCACAAATCCTACTTCAACTACTATATTTAAATCCCTTCTGGCATTAAAGACGAGAAATGCCATCATCTTTTCCCCACATCCCCGGGCAAAGAGGTGTACTGTTGAGGCAGCCAGGATTGTCCTGGAAGCAGCAGTAGAGGCCGGAGCCCCGGATAATATTATTGGCTGGATTGATGAGCCTTCCATTGAATTATCCCAGGCTTTAATGAAACACCAGGATGTTAATTTAATACTGGCTACAGGCGGCCCCGGCATGGTGAAAGCGGCCTATTCCTCTGGAAAGCCTGCTATTGGCGTAGGTGCCGGTAATACACCGGCGGTAATTGATGAAACCGCCCATATAAAGATGGCCGTTAGCTCCATTCTGATGAGCAAAACTTTTGATAATGGAGTTATCTGTGCTTCAGAACAGTCAGTAATAGTGCTGGATAAGGTCTATGAAGAGGTTAAACGGGAGTTTATTGAACGTGGTGCCTATATACTATCTGCTGAAGAGAAGGAAAAAGTAGCTGATGTCCTGATTGTTGATGGATCGATAAATCCGGTTATAGTTGGCCAGACTGCCAGTGCTATCGCGCGGCTGGCAGGAGTCAATGTGCCTGAAAAGACCAAGGTATTAATTGCCGAGGTGGAAAAGATAGGTGTGGCAGAGCCATTTTCTTATGAAAAACTATCACCGACCCTGGCCATGTACCGGGCAAAGGACTTTGCAGAGGCGGTTGATAAAGCAGTAGAACTGGTCAAGTTTGGCGGATTCGGCCATACCTCTGTATTGTATACAGATCCAGTTAATACTGAACGCAAGGATTATTTTGCTTCCAGGATGAAAACAGGCCGTATTTTAATCAACATGCCTTCTTCCCAGGGGGCCATAGGTGATATCTACAATTTTAAATTGGAACCTTCCTTAACACTTGGTTGCGGTTCCTGGGGAGGTAATTCAGTAAGTGAGAATGTGGGGGTAAAACATTTGTTGAATATAAAAACTGTTGCTGAAAGAGAAGAAAATATGCTCTGGTTCAGGGTCCCGGAAAAGATATATTTTAAATATGGTTCACTGCCAATGGCTTTAAAGGAACTGAAAGGGAAGAAAAGGGCCTTTATCATAACAGATGCCCCGCTATATAAACTGGGCTTTACAGACCGGGTTACAGAAGAATTGGACACTCTTGATATTGATTACCAGATCTTTGCGGAAGTAGAGCCTGATCCAACTATCTCAGCTGTAAGAAAAGCTGTTAAACAGATGAATAGTTTCCAGCCGGATATCATCATTGCCCTGGGGGGCGGTTCTCCGATGGACGCTGCCAAGATTGCCTGGTTATTATACGAGCATCCGGAGGCTGAGTTTAAAGAATTATCCATGACCTTCATGGACATCAGGAAGAGGATCTATAAGTTCCCGGAACTGGGTAAAAAGGCATATTTTGTTGCCATTCCCACTACCTCAGGAACTGGCTCAGAAGTCACCCCCTTTGCAGTTGTAACAGATGATAAAACCGGTATTAAATATCCTATATCTGATTATGAGTTGACACCTGATATGGCCATAATAGATCCGGAACTGGTCTTATCGATGCCTGCTCACTTAACAGCTTATTCCGGTATAGACGCACTGGTCCATGCCATAGAGGCTTATGTTTCGGTCCTGTCCAATGAATATACAAGAGGCCTGGCCCTGGAAGCTATCAGGCTGGTCTTTAAGTATCTGCCTTCTTCCTATAAGAATGGCTCAAAGGACAGGAAAGCAAAAGAGAAGATGCATTATGCGGCAACAACTGCCGGTATGGCCTTTGCCAATGCTTTTCTTGGTATCTGTCACTCCATGGCCCATAAGCTGGGTTCGACCTTCAATATACCGCATGGCCTGGCCAATGCACTCCTGATCAATCCTGTGATCAGATATAATGCAACAGATATACCAGTAAAACAGACAGCTTTTCCCCAGTATAAATATCCGTTGGCCAAGACCAATTATGCCAAAATAGCTGATCACCTTGGATTGGGTGGCGAAACAGAAGACGAAAAGGTGGAACTACTGATCCAGGCTATAGAAGAATTGAAGGCACAGGTTGATATCCCGTCCAGTATTAAGGCAGTTGGAATCCCTGAGGATGCTTTCTATAGTAAGCTTGATGAAATGGCAGAGCTGGCTTTTGATGATCAATGTACTGGAACCAATCCCAGATATCCCCTGATTAATGAACTGAAAGAATTATATATAGAGGCCTACAATGGTTAAGTATATGTAAATTTCAGATATCTAGAACCCTGGAAGGATTTTTCCGGGGTTCTTATTTTTTTTAAACCTATAGATTCTTGCTGATTAAGAAATAAATATGATATTATAATATAGTCATAGTTTTTTTCAAATTAAATTACCTTCTACATATTGACGAAATAAATGTTTCAGGAGGTTGACAAATTGTCCAGAAAAATCCTTGTTGTCGATGACTCAGCATTTATGAGGGCAATTCTTAAAAATATTTTAGTTGATGCAGGGTACGAGGTAATAGGAGAGGCAGGAGATGGGCAAGATGCCATTGAAAAGTATAAAGAGCTGAAACCGGAGCTGGTTACCATGGATGTAACAATGCCCAATATTAATGGTATCGAAGCAGCCAGGAGTATTATAGATTATGATAAGGATGCCAATATAATTATCTGTACAGCCATGGGCCAGGACTGGATGATAATGGAGGCTTATAACATGGGGATCAAGGACTTTTTGATCAAACCTTTTAAAAGAGCAGAAGTGATTGAGAAGGTAGCCAGGATATTCCAGTAAAGAAATTAAAAACCCCCCTTCACATCCGAACAAATGTATGGTAAGATAATTAAGAGTTGGTTTTAGGGGGAGATTTTGATTATGATTAAAGACCGGGGAAATATTAAATGGACGTCATTAATGTTAACAGAACATAGAGAAAAATTGAAGGAATTATATGAACGGGATAAGGATATAGAAAAACCTGTACTGGATGAACAACATTTAGAAAGACTGGATTTCCTGCTTGGAGAAGCAGTACGGCTGCAGGCTAATATTGAAGTATTGTATTATGAAAATCGCCGCCTTCATCAATACGAAGGCAAAATAAGCCTGAAAGGTAATGGTTTGTATCTGGATAGTAAAAAATTGTTGATAGAAAATATCATAAATATTACGATATTGTGAAAAAAGTGGAAAATAGGAGAATTAAAGTAAATCAGGATTATTAAAGGCCTTTTATTTTATGAAAAGGTCTTTTTTTTATGGCAGTAAATTTAAAACCATTAGAAGAGAAATGAAGGGAAAACAAAA
>JANWJZ010000037.1 GCA_025451675.1 Halanaerobiales bacterium
ACACCTAGTATTCATCGTTTACGGCGTGGACTACCAGGGTATCTAATCCTGTTTGCTCCCCACGCTTTCGAGCCTCAGTGTCAGTTACAGTCCAGTAAGCCGCCTTCGCCACTGGTGTTCCTCCTAATATCTACGCATTTCACCGCTACACTAGGAATTCCACTTACCTCTCCTGCACTCTAGCAAACCAGTTTCAAATGCAATCCCGGAGTTGAGCCCCGGGCTTTCACATCTGACTTGACTTGCCACCTACGCTCCCTTTACACCCAGTAAATCCGGATAACGCTTGCCCCCTACGTATTACCGCGGCTGCTGGCACGTAGTTAGCCGGGGCTTCTTAGTCAGGTACCGTCATTTTCTTCCCTGCTGATAGAGCTTTACGTACCGAAATACTTCTTCACTCACGCGGCGTCGCTGCATCAGGGTTTCCCCCATTGTGCAATATTCCCCACTGCTGCCTCCCGTAGGAGTTTGGGCCGTGTCTCAGTCCCAATGTGGCCGGTCACTCTCTCAAGCCGGCTACTGATCGTCGCCTTGGTGAGCAGTTACCTCACCAACTAGCTAATCAGACGCGGGCCCATCTCATACCTATAAAATATTTTCACACTGCAGCATGCGCTGCTGTGCGCTTATGCGGTTTTAGCAACCGTTTCCGGCTGTTATCCCCCTGTATGAGGCAGGTTACCCACGCGTTACTCACCCGTCCGCCACTAAGTTTATATCAATTCATCCGAAGACTTCATAATATAAACTCCGTTCGACTTGCATGTGTTAGGCACGCCGCCAGCGTTCATCCTGAGCCAGGATCAAACTCTCATGTTTAAGTTCTTTCCAGTCAGATAAACTCTAGCCTTTTAGCTGTTATATCCTTACTGTGTTGTTCGTTTATGAAAATCTATTTTGAAGTCCCATGTGATGACTTCAGTTTTTTAGAATTTTCAGGGTTGTTTCACTGTTCAATTATCAAGGTTCTTGTCTTTTTGTCGGCTCTTTTGTTTGCCGCCGACAAGAAATAATTCTATCATACTTCGTTTCTTATGTCAACCACTTTTTTAAGATTTTTTATTTTTTATTTTTTAAATCTTATTTTTCTTCGTGGCCTTCTTTGTGGCCGCCCCTTGCTCAAGGCGGAATTAAATAATATCATACCGTTTTAAATAAGTCAACAGTAAATTGCATTAATTTTATATCCTTTTTATGGTATTAAAACAATTTACGGCCACTCTAGATTGTTAAATCCAGAAATGGCCGTTTTATATATATAATTAGAACAGTTTATTTTACTTTTGAACCAAGTGAACAGCAAAGCCTCCGAATTCCTCATTCAGATATATAGCTACTAATCTGCCATTCTTATCATACTTCTTGCTTTCTTCATTAAATGTAAATCCTTGATTCTGCAAATGGAATATTGCTCTTTCGATATAATTAGTCTGAATAGCAATATGACCTTTCTCTCCAAGGTAAGGTTGTTTCATAACTTCTATGGCCTTACCGGCAAATATTGAGCTATTGCCTGCTTTCTTTTCAAATCCAAAAAGTTTTTCAAAGGAGCTTGCAATATTATCTGCCTGACTCTCATCTGATGCATTAATACCTACATGGCGCAGTTCAAAACCTAGCATCATTTTTACAGCTTCCCTGGTCAGTTCTGTTATCTTATCAAAATCTCCCGCCTTTACAAGGTCGTCTTTAACCATCCAGCTGCCGCCACATGCTATAATCTTAGGAAAATCCAAATAGGAAGTTAGATTAGAGGCGTTAATACCACCGGTAGGCATAAACTTCATATTTACATAAGGTGCTGCCATAGCTTTAATCATAGCCAGTCCGCCGGCTGCTTCTGCCGGGAAGAACTTAACCACCTCTAGTCCCAGTTCAATGGCAGCCTCTACATCACTGGGTGTGGAACATCCCGGTGTAATAGGTATATTTCTCTCTACACAATAACTTACTACTTTAGGATTTAAACCGGGGCTTACAATAAAGCTTGCACCGGCATTTACAGCTTTGTCTACCTGATCTGTTGTAAGAACCGTACCGGCCCCTATCAACATCTGGGGAAATGCTTCCCTCATAAGTCTTATTGATTCCTCAGCTGCTGCCGTACGGAATGTCACCTCTGCACAAGGAAGTCCTCCGTCACACAAAGCCTTGGCAAGGGGAACTGCGTCCTTTGGATCATCCAGTTTAATTACAGGTACAATACCCATCATTTGAATTTTACTTAGTACTTCATTCATCTTGCATTCTCCTTCATATTATGTGTATAAATTATGTTAATGAAATTTGCAAATTATATTCATATAAATATAAGTTAAATAATCTTTACAGCATTTAAAACTATGTTTAAAAAGAAGTTGTTATTATAGATAAAACTTAATATAGCACTTTCTTCGATTTGCTGGAAGGCACTCTTTCCTAAAGCCGAACTGCTTATTACAGTCAATATTAAAAATATGATCCATACTATAACCAGTCCCTGCAAAGCACCTACAAAAAATCCTGCTGTCTTATTAATTTGATTTAAAACCGGTAGTTTACTTATAATATTAAGGGCGATACTTACTACCCAAAGTCCTATAAAAACAATTATAAATGTTAAAATAAATGCCATTGCATTAATAACTATTCCTGTTACTTGAGTAGTAATATAGGATTTAATATTTGCTTCCTGTTTTGCCTTATTCTCTAATAGAGTCTCTCTAATTGACTTAGGCAAAGGAAGTTGTTTAATCATTTCATCTTGATTATCGCTTTCCTTATTCTCTAAGGATAGCATAGTCTCTACCTTCTCATATGTTTTCTGATAAAATGCCTCATTATTTTTTAGCATTCCATTAATCGAGGGACTTACCCATGAAGTTAATAATAAAGCGGCAATAAATGAAAAAAGGGAAAAGACTATTTTTATTAAACCGACTTTGCGGCCTATAAAAGCATTTACAATAATTATTCCCAGTACTACAATTAACAACCAATTCATACCAAATATCCTCCTTTAAATATTACCATTACAACATTTAGTTTCTATTTAAAGTCACTCCACCAGCTGAATTTCTAATATCTCCTTAGGATTTACCAGAAAATAATTATCCAGATGATTGATAGGGTATAAGGCTGAAATGTTTGTAGTAAAAGTATATCTGAACTTTGCCTGACCGTTTGTTTTATAAATCACACAGGAAAGGTCGTCATACATAATAATCTCATCCTTTGAAAGATAGATAGTATCATAATCAAAATCCAGTTCCTTATTTAATACCCTATTACCCTTTAGGTCATATAAATACAAGCTTGATTTTTTTGTCTCCTTACCTTCAATAACTAAGCCCACATATTTCTCATTATGTAATACACTTTTTATTTCCCCTTCAACAATTTCCTCTTTATATATCTCTGCCTTTTCCTCCATGGTAAAGATCAGAAATCCTTCTTCCGTAAATGCACAGACGGTATCATTATCTAAGAATGTTATTCTGGGTACTATTTTCCCGTTATAAATCAGAGCACCAACAGTACGGTCGGTAAAATTTTTGCCTACCTCTCCAAAATTAAGAAATAATAAATTATTAATTATTTCCCCTTTATTGATACAAAGATATGTAGCTCCTATCTTCTTTCCGTCATGTGAAAGGGTAAAATCCATGGGGTAACCGTCCTTTACCACATTGGTTATCTTCTCACCTAATAATTCTCCCTCTTTACTATATATCTCTATATAGCTGGTTTCATCTTCTATCATAAGGATTGCAACAACCCCTTGATTAGCTACCTGCACTTTTATAATTGGGTGATTAGTTGTGATACTTCCTGCTAATCCCTTCTTATTAAAAATACTTACTTGTTTGCTTCCCCTGTCTGCTATTGCCACATAATCCCCACAGGTATCAGCTATTGGATCAGACATTTCGAAAGAACCGTTCCACAAGAGATTTCCTTTGATATCAATAGCAAGCGCCCCATCTTTGCTATATCTAACTACGGCTCCGTTATACTCAAGATATCCGCCCAAATTTTCTTCTGTATTTTCAAGCCTCTTTATAACCTCATAATCCTGGTAGTCGCGGTTAATTAATTCGTAAATATATACCGCACCTATTATTACTATAAGAATTAATAGGCTTGTAAAAACTATGGTCTTATTCCTACGGTATCTTTTTCTTCTGCTTTCGTAATCCCTCAATTTATGTACACCCGCTTCTTTCTTTGTCCTACTAATAACTTTAATTGAAATTATACCTCATTTTGTCAATAAAGGCACTATTTTTTTTTAATAAAATATGCCACAGAAAAATATCTTTTTAAAGATTAATTTTCTGCAGCACATAATTTACTTTACATACATTGAGGTAAGTATAGGTAATAAAGCTATTAAGGAACTATTAGCTTCTGCCCGATATATATCATATCTTCATCTTCAATATTATTAAGTTCCTTGATTTTTGAAATATAATTTGCCGAATTATATAGTTTATAACTGATACCCGCAAGGGAATCCCCTGCTTTTACTGTATAATATTTTACTTCTCCTTCAGATGATACTAAATCCTGTCCACCGGTTGCTTCAACCTGATTAATCTGATGCTCAACTTGACTTTGCTCTTTTTCTGCTTCAGCTTGTTTTTTATCATTTTTATCGGAACTTGAACCATCTTCACTGTCTTTTTTATCTTTTTTATCTTGGTTTTTATCTTCTTTTTCCTCTTCTTTTATTTCTTCTTTTTCACTTTTTTCCGGTAGAGGGGTTACTTCGCCGGAAATCACTTCAATATCCAAACTTTCCTCGGTATCAGAAGGTATACTTGTGGGCTGCTCATTTTTGGCTTCTATAATATCCTGTGAAACAATATCCTGTGAAACCTGAGCATCTTCATTTTTTAAAAATACCGACTCTACTTCTTTTAAGTTTTGGGATAAAGAATTTAGGGTATCCTGCATATTTTTCATTTGATCATAATTACTTAGTATGGCCGCTCCAACAACTAAGATAATAACCGCCAATAATGTACCGGCTGCATACATGAGACGATTTATACTTTTATTTTCATCATCAGTTTGAGGTTTTTTATTTTCAAAAATTGTTCTAATCTCCCTTGATACACGATCATCATACTGGGCTTCTTCACTGGGTTTTTGCTTATGTTCAATCATATAGTCCTGCATCTTCTCATTCTTCTCATAATATATGTAATAACCTTCTTGTCGGCATAAAGCGCCATTTTCATAAAAATAGAATGCTTCTTCCTTTTCCATATTATCATAGGTAAGTAAGGTCTTATCTTGTCCGGCAAAATTATCAATATGGGCTTTTAAGATTCTTTCCTTATCCTCTAATATGTATCCCGGACCTCCTAAAAACCATCCCACAATTTCACTCTCAACAAAATACTTTTTAATATTTTCATATATGGCAGTCCAGTGGTCATTGGTAAATACAATTTCATCCTTTATATCGATATCTTCCACCTCTACTGCCCCTGATATAAAAATGCACCTGCCTTGCTCAAGGCTTACATAATGTCCCAATAATACTGCCACACGGCAGGAGGAATAATCTTCCCCAGCCAGCTGTTTGGTAAAGGTCATTACATAGTCTTCTACATAAATTTTTTTGGAAACATTACTTTTTCCAATCTGCCGAATGTTTTTTGGCATCTTAAAGTTTGCCTGCACCCTGCCTGTCCCATTTATTTCAGTATTATCATTACTGTATACCGATTCTATCATAGACCCTTCTCCTATCCGCTAAAGATACTATATTACACAACTTTTCACTTATATTAGCATAAGCAAGCTTATTCTTGTGTCGTATTGCGTATCGGAGATATAAAAACTTATCATCAAAGTTCTACCAATAAATCAAAAAAACCTTTTAATTCCTTTGATTGCTTCCTTGCTATTTAAGAAGCTGTGCGCATTTCGTATTCTTTTGCCACATTTCCTTTAAAATCTATTGGTTTTCAATGTCTATTTTTAAAGTATCTGGTAATACTTAATTTAAGCTAATTATTTTTAAATTTTGGAGGTAATATGAGCATTATTTATAAAGGAAAAAATCGTATCATTTACTTTAATTCATCAGAGCAAAATACAGCCTATGAACTGGGCTTGGCCTTATTAGCATTAATTAAAAAACAGGTTCTATTTAATAAAAACATTATATTTTTATGTATTGGATCTGACAGGGCAACCGGAGATTGTCTTGGACCAATAATCGGATACAAATTATCAAAATACATTAGGCTGCCAAGATTTCATATCTACGGCACCTTAGAGGAACCGGTCCATGCAAAGAATCTTAAAGACACCGTAGCAATGATTTATGAAAAGCATGATGATGCTTTTATCATTGCAATCGATGCCTCATTAGGTAAATCAGATCATATAGGATATATTACTCTAGGCCAAGGGCCCTTAAAACCTGGGGCAGGAGTAGATAAAGACCTGCCTGAAGTAGGGGATTTATTTATTACCGGCATAGTGAATTTTTCAGGCTTACTAGATCATATGCTCTTACAGACCACCCGGTTAAATGTTGTCATGTCCATGGCAGACCAAATCTGCCTTGCCATTAACTATTGTTTAAATCGATTAAAACCCCATGTTTTAAAGGATGAGATTTCTATAAATTAATTACCCCATATTATTTCTATGGAATTGAATGGCTTCTGAAATGTTAGAGGCATTTCCGGCCTCAATAATATTAATCAATGAAGCCAAGCGATCAAGTGTCATAAGGTCTTTACCTATAAAAGGCTCGTATTCACTGGCTATTTTTAAGGTTAAGGCCTTAATTATTTCATCAGTTTCTCTTATTTCCTCACTTATTTTATTGTACTCTTCCTTTAAGCTTGATATCTTTTCATCGTATTGCCTGCTTATTTCAGCAGCAATAACTTGATATGTTGTATTTTCAAATGTTAGCAGTGCCTCTTTCTTTTGCTCCGCAATATCTGCAATCTCTTTATTTAATTTTGAAAGCTCCTTATCTAAGTCTTCCAATCCGTAAGCACTTTCATCTCTATCCTTAATTACTTTTCTTTTTATAACCTTAATCTTTCTATTGTTTTTTATAATCTCATGGCGCTTAGCTTGCACTTGCCTTATAACATCCCCATACTTATCCTTTGTTTTATTCCCAAGTAGTAAATAAAGCCCTCCAAAGATTATCACAGTTATTATATAAATAATAATCAGATATAGGCTTTTTTCTTCCGGAAGAATATAAAAGTAAACCCCACAGGGAATAACTAATAAGGTAATTAATAAACTTGCTAGGATAATTATATAATCCACAAAATACCTGGGATAATATAGGGCATAGTAAAGTCTTGTATTACAAAAGGAAGGAACCTGCTTTTGCTTAAATAAAGTTTTCCCCTCCAGCTTAAGCCTATGGTTTTCTTCCCTTAAGCTTGCTGTCTCCTCTCCGATGCGCTCAGATACCTTTTTATTCTTACGCCTATCCCTTTTTTCCTTTATTCTTTTTATACGGGATCTGGTCTTTTCCAGTTGTTTGTCATAGGCTTCTTCTATTTCAACCTTTCTTTTTTTAGTAGTGGCTTGGACTTTTTCAGAAAGCTCTTTCTCCAGGCTATAGATATTCTTTTCTATTTTATTTTCTTCTAAAACCAGCTTATCATACTTTTCATGACAAGTACGTAGCTTAAGTAAGCTTTCCCTAATTTCCTTTAACTTATCTAGGCCACCGGACAGTAAATTTCCTTCATCCATTGCAATTCCCCCTTAGTAATTTGTTATCTTTTAGGCTTTAGTTTTTTGCAAATTCGGTCCAGTATTTTCTTTCTCTGTCTTTATTTTATACTAATATATATATCAATGAAAGTACTTTTCATGAATTTACACTTATTTTGCATAAAAGACCTTGGTGCTGTTAAATATTTAACAAATTTGACTCTTTTTGTCCCTTCTGCTATGATTAATAGGCATTTCCGAATATCTTTAAGGTAGTGGGGGACCCAACTTTCTGGGGTGAATCCTATCAATAGGAGGGGCAACTTGGTAGCCCTAACCCGTCAGCTAATCCCATAGGAAAAAAACCAAGCGTATGGCGGCTCTATATGAGTGTGTTTATCCGCTTTTTTTTGATGCAAAAAAATATATACAAAGGAGGTTTCGTATTATCTGTTCATTTACTAATGTAACCAAAAATGTTTTTATTATATTTGATATGGAGGTACGAAATTGAATTTATTATTAAAAGTTAGTATAGTATTATTAGTCGGTGTTCTTGGTGGGAAAGTAGCCCGAATTTTTAAACTGCCTAATGTATCCGGTTATTTGATTGCCGGGCTGTTTTTGGGTCCCTCTTTTTTTAAATTTATAGGTGGACAAGATGTATCAAACTTTTCTGTCATTAGTGAATTGGCTCTGGCTATTATAGCATTTAGTATCGGAAGCGAATTTGTTGTCAAAGACATGCTAAGACTAGGTAAATCTATTGTAATTATAACCTTGGCAGAAGTAATAGGGGCTGTTTTTATTGTATTTACAGTAATGTACTATATATTTAATCAACCTTTTGCCTTTAGTGTTGTTATCGCATCCATGTCTGCGGCTACGGCTCCTGCTGCCACATTATTGGTCATAAAACAGTACAATGCCTATGGGCCATTAACCAAAACCATCCTCCCAGTGGTTGCCTTAGATGATGTGTTTGGAATTATAGTTTTTGGAATTGCAATGTCCTTAGCTCATCTTACCAGTGGGCAAGAAAGCTTTTCAATATTTAAAATGATAAGCGAACCTGCCATTGAGATAGGAGGATCTCTTCTTCTTGGACTTGCTTTAGGTATTGTTCTTGTTCTTGTTGCTAAAAAGTCCAGTGGCCGTGACGAACTTCAAGCAGTTGCCTTGGTAGCTATAGGTATTGCAACCGGCTTATCAAACAGCCTTGGGCTATCTCCTTTATTAACCAATATTATGATGGGTACTATCTTGGTTAATATGTATCCCAAGTCCAAAAGAGTCTTTAATTCTGTTAATGATTTTTCTACACCTGTCTATATTCTCTTCTTTACATTGGCAGGTGCCAGTTTAGATTTAAGTATTTTACTTCAAGTTGGAATGCTTGGGATTGCCTATGTAATTGCCAGAGCATCGGGAAAAATATTGGGAGCTTGGCTAGGTGCAAAATCTGTTAAAGCAAATCCCACGGTTACAAAAAATCTCGGATATGCACTGCTTCCTCAGGGTGGTATATCTATAGGACTCTTGGTACTTGTACGGAGTCAACTGCCTCAATTTTCCGCTGAAATTAGTACAATTATTATGTTTAGTGTACTGATTTATGAAGTAACCGGGCCTATATTTGCCAAGTTAGCAATACAAAAAGCCGGGGAGATTGATGGATCCGGTAAGGGCAAAAATAAAATAAAAAATAAACCTAAAGTAACAGCTTCTAATTCCCAATTAGACGGCTAAAAATATTATTCCCATAAGGAGGATTAACAATGTATGCTCTATTTGTTGTTTTAAATGAAATCGATTATATGGAAGACATTCTCACCGGCTTTGTAGAAAATAAAATCAGTGGTGCAACAATTTTGGACAGCCAGGGTATGGGAAGTGCTATTGCCAACAGCAATAACAAAGATATTCCTTTGTTTAGCGCCTTAAGTATGCTGCTTGGGGATGCCCACCCTTACAGCAAAACTATATTCACAGTACTTGAAAATGAAGATATGGTTGAAAAAGCCGTCGGTGTAGTTCAAGAAGTTGTTGCTGATATTTCAGGAACCGGCATAGGCTTTATGTTCACTGTTCCTATTGCTAAGGTTTATCCTATGAAAAAGGAAGATTAATGGATAGAAGTATAGACTTATAAAAGAAAGCCATAAGCTTCATTCTTATATTACATTAATAATATCTGTAATATGAGAATGAAATTATGGCTTTTGTTCTTCATTATCAATTATCTAAAATTGAATTTATCCCCTTATATCTTTCCATAAACCTACCAAACTTTCCCTTGACTTTATTATTGGTGGTCAGTCCTAATCCTTCCAATATGCTTAATAGCTGTGTGTTAAGAGTATCATTAAATTCAATTTCCAACTCATAATCTGTCTTGCCCAAGTATACACTCTTATCTAAAAATATAATATTATTATCTTCATAATATGATACAAGCCGTTCTGTATAAAGATGTCCCAGTAAATAAACATCAGGGAAATCATTAACCGAGCATAACTTACATAAAGTACTGCCATCAATTTTATAAGGTACAATATTACATTCTTTTTCAAACTCTTTTTTTACATGAACAGCTCCCTCTACTGAAACCGGCATTTTAACTTGTAACATCATACCGCTACTAAGTCCTCTAATTCTAACGGTAGCCCTATTATCCTTTATGCTATCTGAATTCCCACCATAATAAAAGTTAATCTGGGATATATCTTCACTCCAGTTAAACCTTTCTTTTATAAGCTTATACTGATCTTCAGTTAATAAAATCTTCAATTCCTTTTCAATCATATTAAATTTAATAGACCCTAAGTCCATTTCTCCTTTTTATAATGTAATTATACTTGATATTTTACATTATAATACAGTATCAAATCAACCGCTACTTTCCAAATCTCATGGTTCTAAAGGAATTTAATATTGCTAATATTGTAACTCCTACGTCTCCAAATATGGCCACCCACAAATTTGTAATACCCAGAGCACTTAAAATAAGAATTAGTATTTTAACACTGATTGCAAATATAATATTTTGATTGGCAATCCCTATTATCTTCTTTGATATTCTAATAGCTAGTGGAATTTTCGATGGTTCATCGGTCATAATAATCACATCTGCTGCCTCAATTGCTGCATCGGAACCCAGACCTCCCATGGCGATTCCTACGTCTGCCCTAGCAAGAACCGGTGCATCATTAATGCCGTCTCCCACATAAGCTAATCTCCCCTTATGGGACTTTTCTGTAAGGAGCTCCTCTAGCTTATTAAGTTTATCTCCCGGTAATAATTCAGTAAATACCTGATTAAGTCCTAGGTACTTACCTACCTTTTTACCTACTGCCTCATTATCTCCTGTTAACATTACAGTTTTCTTTATATCTAAAGCCCTTATCTCCTTTATGGCCTCTTTAGTATCTTTCTTAATTTCATCGGCAATAAGTATATATCCGACATACTTTCCCTCTAGGGCAACATGGACAACCGTGCCAACTAATTCTTTATCATGGTATGCTATATTCTTAAGTTTCATAAGTCTTGCATTACCAGCAATAACTTTCTTTCCTCTGATTTCAACTTCAATGCCATGGCCTGCAATCTCTTCCACATTAGAAATTTCCGCTTGATTAATTTCTTTCCCATAAGCTTTCTTAATAGATTCTGATATGGGATGATTGGAGAAGCTTTCTGCATAGGCAGCTAATTCTAAAAGTTCGTCTTTGGATATCCCTTCCGGAACAATCTCCTGGACATCAAATACCCCCTTTGTAAGAGTACCGGTTTTATCAAAGGCTATTATCTCAGTATTAGCCAAAGCCTCAAAATAGTTACTGCCCTTAATAAGAATTCCTTTTTTAGAAGCTCCCCCTATTCCGCTAAAGAAAGTTAATGGAATGGATATAACCAAGGCACAGGGGCATGATACCACTAGAAAGGATAAGGCCCTGTAAGACCACTCCCTAAATGCTTCCCCTTTTATAAAAAGCGGTGGTATAAGCCCTAGCATAAGTGCAAGGATAACAACAACAGGGGTATAATATCTGGCAAACCTTGTGATAAACTGTTCTGACTTAGACTTTCTGCTGCTGGCATTTTCAACTAAATCTAAAATTTTGCTAACTGTAGATTCTTCATATTCCTTGATAACCTCAGCTGTAAGCAAACCATTTATATTAATGCAGCCGCTTAATATCTCATCACCTACTTCTACTTCACGGGGCAGGGATTCTCCTGTTAAAGCAGAAGTATCCAAAAGGGATCTTCCTTCTATTACCCTAGCATCAAGAGGAATACGCTCACCTGCTTTTATAACAATTATATCCCCTATCTTCACTTCATCAGGATCTACTTTAATTAATTCATCTTGTTTTTTTACATTGGCATAGTCCGGGCGAATATCCATCAAATCAGCAATGGACCTTCTTGATTTATCTACAGCGTAACCTTGGAACAATTCCCCAATCTGGTACAGGAGCATTACTGCAATTCCTTCAGTATATTCACTAATAATTATGGCTCCTATGGTAGCAATAGCCATTAGAAAATTTTCATCAAAAACCTTACCCCTGATTATATTCCTAATAGCCTTAAGAATAATATCTCCACCTACAAGGGTATAGCTTATAAGATATAAAACAAGACTAGGCCAGCCCTGATATATCATATTTATAATTACGGCAACCACAAGTAATACTGCACCGGATATAATCCTTACAAGACTTTTCTTCATATAATCACATCCTTATGCCTTCTTCATTTTTGTATCAGGCTCTATTTTTTTAACTATTTTCTCCGCCTCTTCAATTATTTCAGCCATTAACTCATCGACTCCTTCGATAATCAACCTTTGTGTCATAAAATTTACTGTGGCTTTTTCTACTCCCTTTATTTTATTAATTGCCACTTCCATCTTAGCAGCACAATTTGCACAACCTAATCCCTCTAAAATAAATTTCTTTTTCATAAAATATATCCTCCAATCTTTTAAATGCTGAAAATCATTTTTTAAATTTATATATATATATATAATTTAAAAACACATATAATAATGAACACTTGAACAAGTATTCATGTATTAGATCAAAAAATATACTGATAAAAATTTAATTATACTTCTTTTATATGAGTTAATCCTTGATCTAAAATCAACCTTACATGTTCATCATCTAATGAATAATATACTACTTTACCTTCTTTTCTGTTTCTAACTAATTTTGCTTGCTTTAAAACCCAGAGTTGATGAGATATAGCTGATTGTGTCATATTAAGCAAGGCAGCAATATCACAAACACACATTTCAGCTTCGTCTAGGGCCCATAATATTCTGATTCTGGTAGAATCCCCAAATACTTTAAAGAAATCTGCCAGCTCATATAGTGTCTCTTCCTGTGGCATCTTTTCTCTAACCTGATTTACAATATCCTCATGAATTACTTCACAATCACATCTATCTGCTAAAGTTTGTTTTCTAGACATTATTTCACCCCACTTTGACTATGTACTATATAATATGTGAATAGTTGCTCATGTGTTCATGTTTATTATATAGTTATTGTATTTAGATGTCAATATAAATAAGGTGAAACACTTTATTTATTTTATCTGCACTATGAAATGCTTCTTAGACTCAATTTGCTAATAACTTAACTGCTAATAAATTATCTTTTTATCTTCAGGAATAAAAATGAGGAATCACAAATTAATTGTGACCCCCCATTAATATATAACTAATATGCCTACTATTATTTATCTAATTTCTAATCAAATAGTCAAATGCCCCTAAAGCTGCATTTGCTCCGGATCCCATAGATATTATTATCTGTTTGTTAGGGCTGTCGGTGCAGTCTCCTGCAGCAAACAATCCGGGAATTTTAGTGGCGTTATATTTATCTACAGGTATTTCACCCATAGGATTTCTTTCAAGGAAATCTTCCAGCCACTCTGTATTAGGTACAAGACCTATTTGAACAAAGACACCTTCAAGGTCTATATGCTTTTCTATACCGGTATCCCTTTCCACATAAGTTATACCATTAACCTTGCTGTCCCCGGTAATTTCTTTAGTCTGGACATTTTTTAATACTGTTACATTAGGCAGACTATATAACCGCTCTTGTAAAACCAAATCAGCTTTTAGCTCCGGCATAAATTCCATTACCGTAACATGATCTACCACTCCGGCTAGGTCTATGGCGGCCTCTATACCTGAATTGCCTCCACCTATAACTGCTACCCTTTTTCCTTTATACAAAGGACCGTCACAGTGAGGACAATAGGCCACACCTTTATTCTTAAATTCAGCCTCCCCTGGAACATTTACATTTCTCCAACGGGCTCCGGTAGCAATAATTACGGTTTTACTTTTTAGAATGGCTCCATTTTCCAACTCAATTAAGAAGATATCTTTCTTTTCGATGCTTTTTACCCTTTGGGGGCACATTATATCTACATCATACTCTCTGACATGATCTTCTAGAGCTGCTGCCAGCTTAGGACCCTCTGTTTGCTTAACACTGATAAAATTCTCTATAGCCATGGTGTCCCTTACCTGTCCACCAAACCGCTGGGCAACTATACCAGTTCTTATTCCCTTTCTAGCTGCATATATGGCTGCACTGGCTCCCGCAGGACCGCCTCCGATAACCAAAACATCAAAGGGTTCTTTATCTTCAAACAAAGAGGCATCAGGGGTGACGTCTAGCTTTGCTAGAATTTCTTCTAAAGTCATACGTCCTCCCCCAAAGAACTCACCATTTAGG
Organism: Halanaerobiales bacterium; assembly: GCA_025451675.1. Lineage (GTDB taxonomy): Bacteria > Bacillota > Halanaerobiia > Halanaerobiales > DTU029 > DTU029. The sequence continues at coordinate 14,469 of JANWJZ010000037.1, forward strand.
TATATGGCAGGCACAGCCATAATATCCTTGCTTTCTACCTCATCCTTAAAGGCAGCTCCGTCTATCATAGTATGGGTAACATTAGGATTTAGAACACTCATAATATTTAGGGCTTGAACGACTTCCGGACAATTATGGCAGCTTAAACTGATATAGGTCTCAAAATGAAATTCACCCTTCAGCTTCTTAACCTGCTTGGCCACATGTTCCTCTACCTTTGGAGGTCTTCCGCTAACTTGTAGAAGTGCCAATACTAAAGAAGTAAATTCATGGCCTAAGGGAAGACCGGCAAAGGTAATACCCATATCCTTATCAGTACGGTTTATACTAAAGCTAGGTGTACGAGGAAGCTTTGCTTCTTCTGTCTTAATCTTAGGTGACAGTAAAGCAAGCTCCTCTACCAGAGAAATAATATCCTTGGATACAGAATCGTCTCCTACACTGACTTTAATTAAAACGTCGCCCTCTAACAGCTTCAGATACTCCGCCAGTTGATTTTTAATTTCTGTATCTAATATCATATATTCGCTCCTTAAATCTTGCCTACTAAATCAAGGCTAGGCTTTAATGTTTCTGAACCCTCTTTCCATTTGGCAGGGCATACTTCATTGGGATTATTTCTAACATACTGTGCCGCTTTAATTTTGCTAACTAAAACATCTGCATCTCTACCAATATTGCCGGCATTGATTTCTACTGACTGAATTATGCCGTCTGGATCGATTATAAAGGTACCACGATCAGCTTGGCCTTCTTCTTCAATTAGAACATCAAAGTTACGGCTTAAGGTATGAGAAGGATCTCCAATCATAATATAGGTTATCTTACCAATTGTTTCAGAAGTGTCATGCCATGCCTTATGGGTAAAGTGTGTATCTGTGGAAACAGAGTATACTTCCACTCCCATACTCTTTAATGTCTCGTAATTGTTCTGCAAATCTTCTAACTCAGTAGGACATACAAAAGTAAAATCTGCAGGATAGAAGCAAACAACGCTCCACTTACCTTTAAAATCTTCTTCTGTTACCTGAATAAACTTTCCATTATGATATGCATGTGCCTTAAAAGGTTTTACTTCGGTTCCAACTAATGACATAATAAATACCTCCTAAAATATATTTTAATTTTTATGTTAATAAAGTTAATACATGTTTGTATTGGAATATTAATAATAGTAATGATTTCTATTATTATAATATAGGTTCATTTCATATTTGTCAAGTACTAAATTTGATTTTTTTGCTAAAAATATTTTTTGTAA
>JANWJZ010000038.1 GCA_025451675.1 Halanaerobiales bacterium
TAAATAAAAAATTATGATTCTATGCCATGAAATACAAAAAGACGACCTTTGAAAGGCTGTTGAAATATTAAATAGATCATTGATAATGATATGAATTACAACTAAAATATCCTCCTATCAAAACTCCGGTACTGTATCGCCTCTGCTATATGATCAGGCTTAATCTTCTCGCTCTTATCCAGGTCAGCGATGGTTCTCGCCAGTTTAAGAATCCGGTCATAGGCCCTGGCGCTGAGTCCCAGCTTTTCGATGGCATTTTTCAATAAAAATAAGCCTGCATCATTCACCGGGCAGTATTTCTCCAGTGCCTTTCCACTTAAACCAGAGTTAAACTTAAAATCCTCATCTTTATAGCGTTCCAGCTGAATTTCCTGTGCTGCTATGACCTCCTTCCTCATCTCTGCCGAACTTTCGCCACTCCTGGCCTTTCCCGTCAATTCATCTATGGTCAATGCCGGTACCTCAATGTGAATATCAATCCGGTCCAGGAGTGGTCCGGAAACCTTGGCCCTGTATTTATTTATCTGGGGCCCGGTGCAGGTACACTCATGGTGTTCATCCCCGTAATAGCCACAGGGACAGGGATTCATGGCCGCTATCAACATGAAGTCAGCGGGAAAGGTAACACTCATGCTTGACCTGACAATATTGACAACCCCTTCCTCCATGGGCTGGCGGAGCATCTCCAGGACATTCCTCTGGAATTCCGGTAATTCATCGAGAAAGAGGGTTCCATGATGGGCCAGGCTAATCTCTCCTGGTTCCGGTATCCGTCCTCCCCCGATCAGGCCGGAAGTTGAGATACTGTGGTGTGGCGCCCTGAAGGGCCTCTCCCTCATCAATGCCTGGCCAGGTGGTAAGAGCCCCATTATACTGTATATCATGCTTAATTCCAGGGCTTCCTCCTCGGTCAATGGCGGCAGGATTGTCCTCAGTCTCCTGGCCAGCATGGTCTTGCCTGATCCGGGAGGGCCCACCATGATCAGGTTATGCTTGCCGGCAGCAGCTATCTTCATGGCCCTCTTGGCCTCCTCCTGCCCTTTCACATCAGCAAAATCTATTGAGTAATACTCCGGTGTTTTGTAATTTAATACTGCCTTATTATCTCTGCCGATTTTCAGGTTACCCCTATAAAAACTCACTACATCTCTTAATCTCCGCACCGGAACTACCTCCAGGCCGTCAACCAGCAAGGCCTCCTGATAATTTTCCTCCGGCAGTATTATGCCCTGTAGACCCTGTTTCCGGGCTTCCAGGGCCATGGGCAGTACACCCTTTATTCCCCGCAGATTGCCTGTCAGGGATAGTTCCCCTACATAGAGATATTTCCCTACTCCTGCTGGCAACTGGCCTGAAGCAGCCAGAATTCCTATGGCAATGGCTAAGTCAAAGTGAGAACCTATTTTCTTTATGTCTCCCGGGGCCAGGTTTATCGTAATCCTTTGAATTGGAAATTCAAAGCCCGAATTCATAATGGCTGCCCTGACCCTTTCCCTTGATTCCCGCACTGCTGTATCAGGCAAGCCGACAATATCAAAGGAGGGCAAACCACGGGACAGATCCACTTCCACCTCAATGATTATCCCATCTATACCGTAGATAGTGGCACTCTTAACCCTTGATAACATCTGACTCACCCTCTTCTTTAAAAAGATAAAATATTATTATTTCTTCCATTTTCGCTGTTTTTGTAACATAAATTCCAGTTGATAATATACTGTATTAAAAAGATTAGTCATTATATCAAATAAACTATTGGACCGCAAATCCATTGCAAGGAGGTGAATAGTATGCAAGGAAGAAGAATTTTCAGCCCTCTATGCATTGCAATAGCACTTTTCGCAGTTATTCTCATTGGACTTGGTGTATATTTAATAACAGTTGCCTTTACTGACTGGATCATCATCGGCGTAATTGCTGCAGGTGTCCTCTTATTGGTTACCTGCTGCAGCAGATTTATACCGCAAGTAGTCTGCTGTATACTGCTGTTCTTGGTCTCGTTATTCCTTGTAGTGGCGGCAATTGTAGCAGTACCCATTGATCTGGTTGTGGGAATTATTTTAGCGGTTCTTGCAGTCATCGCTTTGCTGCTTGCTGCGATATGCTTTGCCATTACCGTTGCTGCAAGACGTTTTGGAATACAGCTTTATGATGAAGACTAACAGAAAAATTAGTTATATATTAAATTAGTAAATACAAAGGTAGGCCTCTTTCCTCAAGGCCTGCCTTAATTTTTTTAAAAGGCATTTTTAAAATGTTGTAATTTTGCTTTCCCCGCTTCAATGACTATACTGATTACATCAAATCTTATGAATTCTGCCTTCAGGCCGTTTTTTAATAAAAAATATTCGGCCAGCTGCCTGATCTTCACCTGTTTTCTGTAATCAACAGCTGCCTGAGGATAGCCATAAGCAAGGCTCCTACGGAGTTTTACCTCTATAAAAACAATGTATTGCTTGTCCCTGGCGATTATATCGATTTCACCCCGGGGTGACCTGAAATTCCTGGCCAGGATCTCATAGCCCCTTTTCTCCAAATATTCTACGGCTTTCTCCTCACCATATTTACCCAATTTCCTCTTGTTTATTTCTCCCTTATTCATTAATATCAATCCTCTTACTATATAATTCGTTCTTTTTCCATATTATCCTTTTTTTGTCTTTGTTTTTACAAAAGAAAATCCCGCAGATTTATCTGCAGGATTTCTATTACTTATTAATGTTTAAAATGCCTTACTCCTGTAAAGACCATGGCTATTCCATATTTATCTGCTGTCTCGATCACCTCAGCATCCCTGATGGAACCTCCGGGCTGGATGATGGCACTGATACCCTTCTTTGCTGCCTCCTCGATGGCATCAGGGAAGGGGAAGAAGGCATCAGAGGCCACTACACCGCCTTCCTGCCTGCCGGCAGATTTCTCTCCAGCAATGATCATGGAATCCACCCGGCTCATCTGCCCTGCCCCAACACCGGTAATCATGCCACCCCTGGCCATCACAATGGCATTGGACTTCACATGCTTTACTACCTTCCAGGCAAAGAGCAGGTCAACAAGCTGTTCCTCTGTTGGTTTAACCTTTGTGACACATTGTAAATCCTCTTTCTTTATGACATGTAAATCCCTCTCCTGGAGCAACAATCCGCCGGTAACCTTTTTCATATCATAACCAGGTTTATCCCGGTTAATGAACAGGTCTCCTGTCTCCAGGATTCTGATATTTTTCCAGCGGTTTTTCAGAATCTCCAGGGCCTCTTCCGTATAGGAGGGGGCAATGATTACCTCAAAAAACCTGTTTTCCCCGGCAATTTCCCTGGCCAGTTCCCCTGTAACCTGGCCATTCAAGGCTATGATTCCCCCATAGGCAGACAGGGGATCCCCCTCATAGGCTTTCCTGTAGGCCTCCAGTAAGGTGCTGCCAATCGCCATACCACAGGGATTGGCATGTTTGATTATGGCCACTGCTGGAGTATCGGTAAATTCCTTAACCAGTTCCAATGCCCCATTACTGTCATTGATATTATTGAAGGACAATTCCTTGCCATGGAGCTGCCTGGCTGTGGATACAGAAGGTTCATTTTGCTCCAGTTCCTCATAGAAGACAGCCTTCTGATGGGGGTTCTCTCCATAACGAAGGGCCAGCTTTTTCCTGTATTTAATCAGGAGTGTTTCTGGAAATTCTCCTTCTTCTGCTTTATGGACCAGCTTATGGAGATAATCCTGAATCAGGTAATCATATTCAGCCGTATGCTGGAAGGCTTTATAGGCCAGTTTCATGGTAACCTCTTCGCTCAGGACAGAATCATTTTCCTTTAATTCCTTGATGATAAAATCGTAATCCTCCGGATTTACTACTACAGCAACATTCTTGAAATTCTTGGCGGCAGCCCGGATCATGGTCGGCCCGCCAATATCTATATTCTCCACTGCCTCCGCCAGGGTTACGTCCTCCTTAGCTATGGTCTCAGCAAAGGGATAGAGGTTACAGACCACCAGATCGATGGGGGCTATACCCTGTTTTTCTAACTCCTCCATATGTTCCGGCTTATCCCTCAGGGCCAGTATCCCGGCATGTATATTGGGATGCAGTGTCTTTACCCTGCCATCCATCATTTCCGGGAAACCGGTCACCTCTTCTATAGGGATTACCTTTACCCCGGCATCTGACAACATTCTATATGTACCACCTGTTGAAATTATCTCAATTCCCAGGTCCTCCAGTTCCCTGGCTAAATCGACAATACCTTCCTTATTGGAAACACTGAGCAGGGCCCTTTTAATCCTTGCCATTATGCACTCCCCTTTCCAGTTTTATTTCTCTTTCCGGTTTTAATCATGCCCGAAATCATAATCCTTAAAGTTTATTTCCTTTAATGTTATAGAAAAAGTCTATAAAATCCTGACCTTTCTGCCCTCAATCTTTAATCTTCCTTCACTGTATAGTTTGATGGCTTCCGGATAGATCTGGTGTTCTTTCTCCAGGATACGGGCACTCAGGGTCTCTTCCGTATCATCATCATATACAGGAACGGCCCCCTGCAGAATAATCGGCCCGGTATCCATACCTTCATCGGCAAAATGTACGGTACAGCCGCTGACCTTCACCCCGTGCTCCAGGGCCTGGAGCTGCGGCCTTAAACCGGGAAAGGAGGGAAGCAGGGAGGGATGGATATTCATGACCCGTTGATGGAACTCCCTGATAAAATACGGGCCAAGCAGGCGCATAAAACCGGCCATAATCACCAGCTCCACGCCTCTCTCCTTCAAAACCTGGACCAGTTTCCCCTCATACTCCCTTTTCTCCCTGAATTTTCCCGGATCTATATACATGTTCTCGATACCGTGCCTGGCAGCCCTCTTTAAGGCATAGGCATCTTCCCGGTCGCTGATAACTATACTTATCTCAGCCTGTAATTCTCCAGCCTCTATCCTATCGATAATAGCCTGTAGATTGCTGCCATTACCGGAAACCAGTACTCCAATCTTTAACATGGTCCCAACACCTCAATCTAAAAAGTAAGTCTTTTTACCCCTTGCTTAACTAATCTCCTGTAGATTACTAAAGTATCGTAAGTGACTACTCAATAATTATCCCTGCATCGCCCTGGATAATTTCTCCTATGAGATAAGCCTCCTCGCCCAGAGCCCGGGCTACTTCCAGTATCCCCTCAGCTTCTTCTTTTCTTACGATTACTACCATACCTACACCCATATTAAAGGTCCGGTACATCTCTTCTTCTGCGATTCCGCCCAGTCTCTGCAATTCTCTAAATACGCCAGCTACCGGCCAGCTGTCCTTTTCTATCCTGGCGGTCAGGCCTTCAGGTAAAATCCGCGGAACATTCTCCAGCAAACCGCCGCCGGTAATATGGGCCAGGCCCTTGATATCAAATTCCTCCATCAGTTTCAAAATGGTCCTTACATAAATCCTGGTCGGGCTTAAAAGAATTTCTCCCAGGGGTTCGCCCCCCTTCCCCAGAGGCTCATACAGGTCCAATTTTTCCTTTTCAAGGAATACCTTCCGGGCCAGGGAATAACCATTGCTGTGTAAACCGCTGGAGGCAAGGCCGATAATCTTATCCCCTGCCTCTATCCCATCCCCGGTAATCATCTTCTCCCGGTCCACAATACCTACAGCAAAACCGGCCAGGTCGTATTCGCCTGGCTGATAAAAACCGGGCATCTCTGCCGTCTCGCCACCAATCAGGGCACAACCGGCCTCCTTACAACCCCGGGCAATTCCGGAAACAATTGCAGAAGCCTTCTCTGTTTCCAACCTGGCAACAGCCAGGTAATCCAGGAAAAAGAGGGGCCTGGCCCCTATTGTCAGGATATCATTGACACACATGGCCACCAGGTCAATGCCCACTGTATCATGCTTATCCAGCATAAAGGCAATCTTCAGTTTGGTACCAACACCATCAGTACCCGAGACCAGAACCGGTTCCTTATAGCCGCTCAAATTCGGGGCATATAGGGCGGCAAAACCACCTATCCCCTTTAAAACAGCCGGGCTGAAGGTTTCTTCCACATCCTTCTTTATCATCTTTACGAATTGGTTCCCGGCATCTATATTTACACCGGCATCACTGTATTTCAAGCCCATTTCAGTTCCCCCTTAATTTTTCTTGACTTCAATAGGATATTCTCCGGTAAAACAGGCTGTACAGAATCCTGTTTCTCCTGCATTCAGGGATTTCAAAAGGCCCTCATGGCTGAGGTAGGTCAAGGAATCAGCACCGATATATCTGGCAATCTCTTCCGGACTCATCTCCCTGGCAATGAGATCCTTCCTCTTTGAGGTATCCAGGCCATAAAAACAGGGGTCCTTGACCGGTGGTGAAGAAATGGCCAGATGTACCTCGGTAGCACCGGCCTCCCTGACACTGCTGATAATCTGTTTGCTGGTGGTTCCCCGGACAATGGAATCATCCACCAGAACAACCCTCTTTCCTTCTATAATCTCCTTCACCGGGCTTAATTTTATTTTCACCTTCAGATCCCGGATCTCCTGCAACGGCTGGATGAAGGTCCTGCCAATATATCGGTTCCGCAGGATACCCATGGAGAAGGGAATCCCCGATTCTTCCGAAAAACCCAGGGCAGCAGCCGTACCGGAGTCAGGTATCGGTATCACCAGATCAGCTTCTATATTCATCTCTGCCGCCAGTTCCCTGCCCATGGCCTTCCTGGCCAGATGGACATTCTGCCCCAGGAAATGGCTGTCCGGCCGGGCAAAATAGATGAACTCAAAAACACAGAAGTGGCCGGGCCTTTCACTGGCATATTTTATACTTTTCAATCCCTCTTTGTTTATAATCAGCAACTCCCCCGGTTCTACTTCCCTCAGGAATTCTGCACCCAGCAGATCAAAGGCACAGGTTTCTGAGGCTACTACATAGCCACTTCCCAGCTTACCCAGCACCAGGGGCCTGAAACCATAGGGATCCCGGCAGGCTAGCAGGCTGTCCCTGGTCATGGCCACCAGGCTGAAGGCTCCCTTCAACTGATAAAGGCTCTGCTGAAAGGCATCGATAATATTATCCTCAAAGGAGCGGGCCACCAGATGGGCAATGACCTCTGTATCCAGGGTAGAATGGAAGATAGAACCGTGGGATTCCAGGCTCAGCCTCAATTCCGGGCCATTGATCAGGTTCCCGTTATTGGCCAGGGCCAGGTCACCCTTTATACAGCTTATCAATATAGGCTGGACATTGGCTGCCAGAGTGGAACCGGTAGTGGAGTAACGGACATGGCCGATGGCCATCTCCCCGGCCAGGCCAGCCAGCTTTTCCTGGCTGAAAACATTCTCCACCAGGCCCAGCCCTTTATGGATTATAAAGTTCCCTTCCTGATTAATACAGATACCGGCACTCTCCTGCCCCCTGTGCTGTAAAGCCAGGAGACCCAGATAGGACAGGAAAGGAATGTCACTGGCTTTCTCAGGGCAATAAATACCCAGGACACCACATTCCTCTTTCATCTTGTCCTCTTCCAGATTATAGAATTCTGCCATCAGTTAACAGCTCCCTTATTCTGAATGATAAACTGTTTGAGCATCCTCTCTTAATCATTCTTCCCTTAATCCTGCAATCTTGCCAGAACTTCCCGGTAGGCTTCCTCTACCTTACCCATGTCCTTCCGGAAACGGTCCTTATCCAACACTTCCTTTGTCTCACTATCCCAGAAACGACAGGTATCCGGTGATATCTCATCAGCCAGATAGATCTTTCCATCCTTGCCCCGGCCAAATTCCAGCTTGAAATCCACCAGGTTTATACCCTTATCTTTCAGAAAGTCTATCAGAACCTCATTTACATCAAAGGCCATTTTCTTAATTATCTCCAACTCCTCTGCAGTGGCCAGTTTCTTCCCATAGATATGGTATTCATTCATCAGGGGGTCGCCCAGGTTATCATCCTTGAAGTAAAACTCCAGGATGGGGCTTTCCAGCACCTCTCCTTCTGGAAAACCCAGCCTCCTCACCAGGCTGCCGGCAGCAATATTCCTCACCACTACCTCAATGGGGATTATCTCTACCTTCCTGGCCAGCATCTCATCAGCGGAAATCAGTTCTACAAAATGAGTGGGGATACCCTTCTCCTCCAGCAGTTTAAAGAAAATGGCTGAAATGGCGGCATTCATAAGCCCCTTTTCCTCAATCTCGCCCTTCTTTTTGCCATCAAAGGCAGTAGCTGTATCCTTAAATTTTACGATAACCTTATCCTCATCGGCAGTCTTATAAACTATCTTGGCTTTACCTTCATACAACAACTCTTTTTTCTCCATTCCAGTCTCCCTCCTATATTCCCAGTTCTTCTTTCCAGTATTCCACTACCCTCACCGTCTTATCCGCAGCAATCCCGGTATAACACTCCGGGTTAAGCAGTAAATCCCGCTGTTTTTCCGTAAATCTCTCCCAATAGGCCTTCAACTCCTCCTTCTCCTGGAGCAATTCCCTTAAAGGCACACCCTTTTGCTCAGCCTCCAGGGTCAATCTCCGTACTGCCTCATGGGCATCCGGATGGCCATGGGAGGCCAGCAGGATATAAAGTGGTTCGGCCACAATCATCTCTTTACTCAGGTCAAAGTTCTTCCTCAGATTCTCTTTATCCACCTGCATCCTGCCCAGTACCCTCTGTAACCTCTGTACAGCCATCAAAAGCCCGGCGGCTATTTCCGGGAGGAAACGGGCAGAAGCAGAATTGGTCAGATCCCTCTGGTGTTCAGAAATCTGGTCCATATATACTGTAACCATCCCCGGCATAAACTTCTTCCAGAGACTCTTTACATTCTCATAATTGATGGGGTTCCGCTTATGAGGCATGGTGGAAGACCCCACCTGCTCTGCAGCAAAGTATTCACCGACTTCGCCAATCTCCGAACGCTGCAGGTGGCGCATATCATCACTCAGATTGGCCAGGACCCCGAAACAGGAAACCAGGGCATGGATGAAATCCGTCATGGGTTCCGGCTCAACAATCTGGGTGGAAACGGGGCCCGGCTCCAGCCCCAATTCAGCCAGGACCTCTTTTTCAAATTCCTCCGGGTCAGCAAAGAAGAGATAACTGGCATTATAGGCTCCCACGGCTCCGGCAATTTTCCCCACCAGCTTCTGGCTCTTCTCCCTGACCTCCCTGATCCGGTTACCCAATCTGCTCACGTATTCGGCCATGGCAAAACCGAAGGTTATCGGCACAGCATGCTGTCCATGGGTCCTGCCTATCTGCAGAGTCTCCTTTTCCCGCAGGGCAATCTCCATCAGTAATTTTTCCAGTTCATATAATTTCGGCAACAGCAGTTTTTCGCTTACTTCCCTGAAACGGAGGGAATTGGCAGTATCCACAATATCAAAGGATGTTGTTGTAAAATGCACATAAGGCCTGGCCGCCGGGCTAACTTTACGCTGGATGCAGTTTACCAGGGCCCGGATATCATGCCTTGTCTTTAATTCTTCCTCATAGACCTCTTCCGGGGTGATCTGCTCTATAGCCGCCTGGATCTCCCGGGCAACTTCCTGGCTGCAGATGCCCCTCCTGGCCAGTACCTTAACCAGGGCCCCTTCCACCCTGGCCTGATATTTAATCCTGGCTTTCTCTGATAAAAACTCAGCATATTCTGCAAACTCCTCTCCAGGCAGGGAATAACGGTGGTCCAGGGGGCTGATATTGTCAAAAATATTCCGGCTATACATATTTAATTACCCCTCTTCTGCAAATATTCCTGATATCCCAGTCTCTCCACTTCTGCTCCAACTTTATCTATTTTTTCCGCCATCGTCTTTTTATACTCAGCAAATTTCTCCTGTAAAGCCTCATCAGCCAGGCCCAGCATCTGCACAGCCAGTAAGCCGGCATTTTTTGCACCGTTAATCCCCACTGTAGCCACCGGAACACCGCCAGGCATCTGGACGATGGAAAATAAAGAATCCAGGCCATTCAAGGTAGAAGTCTTGATGGGTACACCGATAACGGGTAAAACTGTATGGGCGGCAATAACACCGGGCAGATGGGCTGCACCTCCTGCCCCGGCGATAATTACTTTTAGCCCCCTCTCCACTGCACTCTTTGCATACCCGAAGAGCTTCTCCGGATTCCGGTGGGCAGAGATAACGGTCAATTCATAGGGAACCTGAAACTCGTCCAGAACCTCAGCAGCATCCTTCATTACCGGTAAATCAGAATCACTTCCCATGAGAATACCAACTAATGCTGTCATGATATCATACCTCCTGATCCTTAAATATTTTCCATCCGATATCCCGGCGCACATGAAAATCAGGGAAATAGATCTGGTCAACTGCCTCATAGGCTTTCTCGATAACTTCCTTAAAGGTATCCCCTGTAGCAGTCACCGCCAGCACCCTGCCTCCGGCTGTCAGTAACCTGTCACCCTCCCGTTTTGTTCCGGCCTGGAAGACCTGTATATCCGGCAGGGAGCTGGCCTTATCCAGGCCGCTGATTTCCTTACCGGCAACATATTCCCCGGGATAACCGCCTGAAGCCATGACCACACAGAGGGCCTTTTTATCATGCCATTCAATCTGCTGTTTCTCCAGCCGGCCCTCTATCACCGCCTCAGCTATCTCAACGAGATCTGTCTTCAACAACGGCAGGATGACCTGGGCTTCCGGGTCACCAAAGCGCACATTATATTCCAGTACCTTCGGCACCCCATCTTTAATCATGAGCCCACAATACAGGACTCCTCTATAATCGATACCCTCACCCTGCAGGCCCCGTAAAGTTGGTAGGAGAATCTCCCGGTAAACCCTTTCCATCAAAGCCTCATCTACAAGAGGTGCCGGGGCATAGGCCCCCATACCGCCTGTATTGGGCCCCTGGTCTTTTTCATAAACCTGTTTATGGTCCTGGGAAGCCAGCATGTGCACAATGGTTTTCCCATCGGTAAAAGCCAGTATGGTTGCCTCTTCGCCGGCAAGAAACTCCTCCACTACTATCCTGATTCCGGCAGAACCATAAACCTTATCCACCAGGATAGAATTGACCCCGTCAACTGCCTCCTCCAGAGTTCTGGCCACTATGACCCCTTTCCCTGCCGCCAGCCCTTCTGCCTTAATGACCAGAGGTAATTCTTTCCCTTTAATATATTCAATGGCCTCTTCAGCATCTTCAAATACCTCATATTCGGCAGTAGGTATCCGGTATTTCTTCATGAACCATTTGGCATAAACCTTACTGCCTTCCAGACGGGCTGCCTCCTGATTGGGGCCGAAAATCCTCAAACCCTCCTCCTGAAACCTATCCACAATACCTTTTACCAGTGGCTCCTCCGGTCCGACTATGGTTAAATCAATCCCCTCTTCCCTAGCGAATTTCACTAAAGCAGAAAAATCCAGTGCCTCGATAGGGATATTCTCTCCCAATTCTCCGGTTCCTGGATTTCCCGGCGCTATGAATATTTTTTTTACTTTACCGGAGCAGGCCAGCTTCCAGGTAAGGGCATGCTCCCTTCCACCACTACCTATAACCAATACTTTCAACTTTATACCCTCCTTCCCTGTTATGCCGCCTGGTTAATAAAAAGAAATATCTTCCATAAATTAAAAAATCCCAGGCGGAAATATCTACTTTTTTTTGACATGAGTAGAACCTCCCCGCCTGGGCTTTTATCCCTTCGGTGTAATATATAAAATATATCTGTACCGCTCGGTCCAGACATCTGCAACAGGAAATCGGATCCCGCTGCAGACCGGAACCCTAAGTACACTTCCCTCATAGTCAGATAGTTTACGGCTATCTGGTAGAAACTTGTGAGCCATATCCCCACAATTATATGAGGTAATTATTCAATTTTTTCCGATTTTACAACTATATAATAGCAGATAGAGAGGGACAAGTCAAATTTTTAAATTTTAAAAAAGAGATAAACTATAGGAAAAGGCTAAAAATTAGAAGAAATTGATGGTTCAGGTTATCTGGAAGAGACAACTATTTCCCTGGCATGGATATAGGGGAAAAGATTAAAACCGAAGTTTACCCTCGCCCTGCTAATCCCCACGATATTCTGGAATAGTTCAAAAAGATTTCCGCTAATCATGGTTTCCTTTATGGGATATTTTATCTCTCCATCTTCAATATAAAAACTGTTTTTAGCTACTCCGGAAAAGTCTCCATTTGTTGCTGGATGGCCTCCGGAAAATCTGCCCAGGATTATCCCTCTCTCAATGGAACCAATCATTTCAGGAAGGGATTTATCTCCAGCCTCAACCACTAAATTACTTCCAGTCGAGGGTCCCCGCTCCAGGCCGGTCTTTTTCGAACCGTATAAATCCAGCAGATAATTCTTTAGAACACCCTTCTCGAAAATATAATCATTGCGGTTGATAATACCATCTCCGCCATAATAATTTTTAACAGGCAGATATTCTGAAACCGGCTCTGTCCTCAGAGTAAGCTTTTCATCCAGGACCTTTTCATTCAATTTGCCCCTGAAATAAGAAGTGCCAGCAATTAACATGCTGTTACCCAGATGGGATAAGATTGAATAAAGGAAGCTATCCAGGGAATCCGGTGTAATAAGGATATCTCCCCTGAATTTTTTCTCATCAATCACCCTTGCATCCAGATGCTCTACAGTCTCTCTCATGATAGATGGCAGGGAAGCCAATTCGTATAATTCTCCCTCCAGGTTCTCCAGGAATATAGCTGTACCATGCATGGAAGAAGTGGCCTCACCCCTTCTGCCAAAAAAGGTAGTATAGAATAAATATTTATCATAATTGGAGGACAGTTTTACCCCCTTTGTGTTCCGGTAATAATTGTATTTATTCTGATACTCCAGGAGGGCCCCTTCCAGGACCAGATCCGGGTAATCAGCCCCGACTTTTTCCCTGAAACTATCCAGCCTTTTATACATCAGCTCTGGATCATAATTATCCTTGAAATCACTGAATTCCCTCTCTTGAACCTGGTCTGAGACCTCGTTTGCTTCATCAGCCTGGGAGTTTTCTGCATTCCGCATCAGCTCAGTAACTGCCTCTACAATGGAATCATCATCTATTTTATTTATCTGGATACTGGCCTTTCTCTTATCCACAATTGCCTTCAGGGTCAGATAATACTCATCCCTGGAACGCAGGAGGCTGATTTCCCCAGCCTTCAATTCCATCTCTTCCTTCTGAAAATGGGTCAGGGAAACCTCTCCCTCATCTGCACCTTTCTCCTTCATTAGCGCCAGACATTTATCGAGAAACTCCATATTACTTACCTCCTATATTGACCTTGCATTTTATAGCCGGCCCGCCGAAGCTTACCGGTATGCTCTGCTTTTTACCACACATCCCCCCGACAGCCCAGTACATCTCATTGGAGACCATGCTGACTGTCTTCAGGACATCAAAGGCAACCCCGGAGATAGTGGTCTCCTTAATGGCCCTGCCCAATTTGCCATTTTTAATCTCATATCCAAAAGTAACACCAAACATGAACTCACTGGTAGAATCGGCCTGCCCGTTATTGGTCTCAATCAGGTAATAACCATCCTCTATAGAAGCAATCATCTCCTCCAGGGTATGCTGCCCGGGCAGGAAGGCAGTATTCCTCATCCTGACCAGGGGCTCATCAGAAAAAGCATAGGCCCTGGCATTACCAGTCGGCCCTGTTCCAAACTCCAGAGCCAGTTCCTTATTATTCATATAATTCTTCAAGATACCGTCCTGGATGATGACCACATCTTCAGCTTTGGTCCCCTCATCATCGATATACACAGGAACCGGGCATGGTTTATTCTCATATTCTGCAGCAAAATCAACCAGATTGACCAGCTCTGAACCAATCTTTTTATTGAGATAATCCCTGGCCACAGAACCGCTTTTCACAAAATCCGCCTCCACTGTATGGCCAATGGCTTCATGGGCCAGGATACCGGATATCTTCGAATCCAGTATAACCTCCTTAATTCCTGCCTCGGGATAGACCCCCTCTGCCTTCTCCCTCAATCTTTTATAGAGGGTGTCGATCTGTCCATATAATTTCTCCGGGTCAGTAAAGAAATCCTCATACTGCCCCAGGCCGCCTACTAAATCATAGAGGTCATAAATGGCCCCGTCTTTTTCGATGGCCAGGCTCATCATCAGGATGGTCCCGGGAACCATGGTGTAGGCATATGTATCAAAGGAAGTCACCAGGTTTTTCTCCATATCCAGGCTGTTCAGTACGAAGGTACTGGCCTTTATATCGCTATATTTACTGACTGTATAATCATATAATTCCTGCAAAAATTCAATCATTTCTTTCCGGGAGGCCCTGGGCCTGGTTGTAGAGAAATCCTTGATAATCTTATGCTCCTCTTCAGCCAGTTTTCCTTTATTCAACCTCTCCATTCCTGCCAGTAGGGCAGCATTCTCTTCTGACTTCCTGATAACCTTCCTGACATTTTCTTCATCAATTATGGGACTGGAGGCAAAACCGAATACGCCGTCTTTATAGACTCTTGCAGAAACACCCCCCTCCGTTCTTTTAGAATTTTCCACCAGATTACCATTGAGCAGTCTTAAATAAGTAGTGGTATTTTCCTGGAGACGCAGCTCCGTATAAGCAGCAAATTCATCCCTGAAACCCATCAAATAATCCAGCTTCAATCCAATACCCCCTCAATTTTAGTCTTTTTCCCTTTGCTTCAAAACTGATATAAGTATAACATATTTTTTCCTCTTTTTCAGGCTTTTTATTAAGACAATTCTATTTATTCCCAACGAAAAAGCCCCGCAGGCTAAACCAGGGGGCTTTGATTAATCTCTAATCTCTTTATTTCTAATCCCTGCCGATATACTCAAAATAATCGAAGTCAGCAGCCTTTCTCCTGCCGGTCAGATCCTGGCAGCAGATTCCTACAAAGGCACCGGTAAAACCGAACTTTTTATCATAGGTGGCATATTCATCAGATAAGATGCTGGCATCCAGCACCGGGCCGACTTTCTGCCACTCCTTCTCGTCTGTGGAATAATAGAACTGGAGTTTATCATAATCAACCATCACCCGCAGATAGACCCTCTCAACACCTTCCAGGGATATTTCCTCATCCATGGGTTCATCAAAATTATTCCGGTCACAACTAAGTATGCCCAGGCTTTTCCCTTTTTCCTCATCCCAGGATACCTTTAAATAATACCAGTTCTGTGTGTTATAATAACATACCAATCCAGCCATCTGTTGGAAAGTCTCCGGTTCAAACTCCAGGCAGGTTGTGGCCGTATAGCAGAAATGCTCCTGCCTCCTGGCCACAAGGCTCTGCCGGTGCAGTGAACTCAATGTCTCTGCACCTTTCAACCTCAGATAACCCGGCCTTTCCATCAGGGACATCTGGTCCTGACCCAGAGGAATCCGCAGGGTCTGGTAGACGATATCCAGTTCTTCACTGTCAAAATCATCCCTGGCAGGCTTCTCTTCCCACTTCCTTTCCGGCAGGCCAGGGGCAAGGACTTTTAATGCCGGTTTATTGCCGCCTCCAGCCAGATAGGGCCAGCCATCCCGCCATTCTATCTTCTGGATGGCCGTCTCCCGGCCCAGGATAGAACGCCTTCCCTCCAGGGGCCGGCTGCAAAGGTGGACCATATACCATTCACCATCCTGGGTCTCCACCAGGTCCGCATGGCCAGCCCTCTGCAGGGGCAATGTCGGATCACCCTTTGAAGTCAGGATAGGGTTTTCCGGATGGACTTCATAGAAAAAGGATACCACCAAAGGTATTCTTATCTTTGCGGTGGTCATAGACCAGGTTTACCAGCCATTTCCGGCCGTCATCATCGTGGAAAAGTGATGGGTCAAAACCACTGCTATTCAGATAGATCGGATCAGACCAGTCACCATAGATATCGTCAGTCATCACCAGGTAATTATGGGTATCCTTCCAGATACCGCCACTATGTTTTACATCAGTATACACCAGATAGAAAATCCCATCATGGTAGGTCAGGCAGGGTGCCCAGACTCCGCCGGAATCAAGGTTTCCCTTCATGTTCAGCTGGGAAAGCCTTTCCAGGGGCCTCTTCACCAGGCGCCAGTTAATCAAATCCCGTGAATGATGAATCTGCACACCCGGGAACCATTCAAAGGTTGATGTGGCGATGAAATAATCATCACCTACCCTGATAATGGAGGGGTCCGGGTTAAATCCCCTCAGGATCGGGTTGATAATCTCAACCATATCACCTGCTCCTCTCCTGTTTGTTTAATTATATATAAATTTTCTTTATCCCCTGATTGAGCTCTTTCTGTATTTCCGCCACTATAATATTAGTATATCAATTCTATGAATAAATGATAAGTACCTATAAAATTATAGGTACTTATCAAAAAAATCATATCTGCTCAGGATTCTGACCAGAAGCAATCCTATTACATAGACTGAAATGAATTGGCCTACACCAACCTGCAAAACAGATAACCAGTAAGGTAATTCCAGGGTATAATATAATATAAAGGCCACTCCAAAAGCATTGATGAGAACCGGGTAAACTCCGGCAATATAGATATTACGTGCCCTGGCAGTCAATAATCCGGCAACAAGGGTCAGGGCTGAACCAAGGACAATATCGATAACACCAAGGCCGCCAATATAATTGGCCAGCATACAGCCCAGCCAGAGAGCGATTGCCGCCGGTTCTCCCCAGAAAAAGGGCAACAGGGTCATGGCTTCACTTATCCGCACCTGAAAACCTCCCAGCCTGCCAAAAGACAGGGGAGAAACCGCCAGTGTCACAACAACATAGATGGCCGCTACAAGGGCCAGTTTAGTAATTTCCTTTGCATTAAATTTCATTATTTATCAACTCCTTAGTTTTGATAAGGCAGGATTTCGCGAACTGCCATTATTGTTCACTATTCACTGAAACCTCAAGATATTTCTTTCTATAAATCTGTCTTAAAAGAGCCTGGTTCTCTTCGGAAAAAAGAGCATAACTGGCTATCATCTGGCCAATATCCCTCAGTTCCTCTTTATTTCCGGCCTGTATAAGGTTGTCCTTCACCTTTTCAAAAAAATAATTATTTACAATGGTATAGGAATAACGGTGGATGGGAGTGGGCCCGTATTTTTTTAGGGCCTCGATATGTTCACTGGTACCATATCCTTTATTTCTATCAAAACCATATTCAGGATAGAGCTCATGGTATTTATACAGGATCCGGTCCCTGGTAACCTTGGCAATTATGGAGGCTGCTGCAATGGCATCCACATTAAGGTCACCATCTATTACCGCCTCCTGTGGGATGCCCAGGCCGGGTATCTCCATATTGCCATCAACCAGCACATAATCAGCCGTGAGGGATAATTTATTAATAGCTTCATTCATGGCCTGAAAGGTAGCCTGAAGTATATTCATCCTGTCAATCACTTTATTATTGACAATCCCTATAGCCACAGCCAGGGCTTTTTTCTTGATTAGCTCAAATAACTCTTCTCTCTTTTTCTCGGTCAGCTTCTTTGAATCATCCAGGCCGTAAATGGGTTCATCCGGGTCCAGGATAACCGCTGCTGCCACAACGGGCCCAGCCAGAGGTCCCCTTCCGGCTTCATCTATCCCGGCTATATAACGGTAACCCCTTGCCTGTAATTTCCGGGAGAACTCCCTCATCTTCTCCCATCTCTTCCGCCGGGCTTCTTCTTCAATGAGTAGTTTCCGGTATCTGATTAGTAATTTCTGTACACCAGACCGCTCATCCCTGGCCAGGGATTCCAGCAGGCCTTCATCCAGCTCTGTTCCAGTATTGGCAAAAAGTTTTTCTTCAATCTCTTTTACAGTATATTTCTGCCAGTCCATTAAATATCATCTCCCGGTACTTCCAGGGATATACTGCCCAGTTTCCCCCGCCGGAAATCATTGATCAATCGGCTGGCGGCCCAGCCCATGTCAATCCTGCCGCCACTCATCAGGCAGCCGGTCCGCTGCCCCACTTTGCCCAATATATCATAGGGTATTTCCTGGCCTGCCTCTAACACTATATCATAGGCCTTTTCCAGGATTGTCTCATCAATCCCGGTTATGTATTCAATGAGTTTACAGGCGGCTGCCTCCTCATCAAATACCTCATCCCGGATTGCCCCCGTCAGGGCCAGCCGGTAGCCCACATCTTCATCATCAAACTTCGGCCACAGGATCCCCGGTGTATCCAGCAGCTGGATATCCTTACGGACAGTAATCCACTGCCGGCCCCTGGTTACTCCCGGTTTATTGCCGGTCCTGGCATACTTTACTCCGGCCAGTACATTAATCAGGGCTGATTTGCCCACATTGGGTATCCCCACTACCATGATCCTGATATCCCTTTTATTTCGCCCCTTCTCCTGCAGGGCTTTGTTAATCTCCCGGCCTTCTGCTTCTATGAAGGCCAGCAATTCCTTAATACCCTCTCCGGTCAGGGAATTAACCAGGACTACCGGGTGATCCCTGGCAAAATAGTTTTTCCAGCGCTCAGATATGGCCCTGTCCGCCAGATCCATCTTATTCAAAACAATGATTTTCTTTTTACTCCCCAGGAGTTCAGCAAGATCAGGATTTTGACTACTATATGGTATTCTGGCATCAAGAACCTCCACCACCAGATCCACTATCTTTAAATCCCTTTCCAGTATCCTCCTAGATTTTGCCATGTGTCCCGGATACCATTGAATCATCTCTAAACAACTCCTTGTTTTTTCTTCCGGTAAATATCTAAAAAGGGACAGGTAATTCCCGCCCCATCTTAGATATTGCTATATTTTTTGCTTCTATATTATCTTTAGTTATCATTTTGATTTCTAACTTCCCGTTTTGTCTTAACGCGGGCAGCTTTACCTCTTCTCTGACGGAGATAATAAAGCTTGGCCCTTCTGACATCACCACGGGCTAAAACTTTATATTCAGCAATCCTCGGTGAATGGACAGGGAAAATCCTCTCAACACCAACACCGTGGGATACCTTCCTGATAGTAAAGGTCTCGCGTACACCAGTACCCTGGCGGCTGATAACAATACCTTCAAAGGCCTGTAAACGCTCTTTACCACCTTCAACAATTTTAACCATAATCCTTAAGGTATCTCCAGGTCTAAAATCAGGTATATCATCCCTTAGCTGGAGTTTTTCAATTTCCTTAATAATCTCGCTCATCCTCTTTTAACCTCCTTCCTTTACAGATTATATATCAGAAGCTCTATTCTTTATTCCACCACTCTTCTGCCAACAATCTATCCAGGATAATTGATGCTGCACTGCGTACAGAGAGATGATTGAAATCTCCCCGGCCCCAGACTGGTTCCAGGATATAGTCACAGGATTTCACCATCTCCTCTGTCAATCCCCAACCTGTGCCAAAGATGAGATAGATAGGCCGATCTGTATTAAACATGATCTCCCTCATCTCTTTATAGCTGACAGAATTGGGAAAAGGGTTTGCGTCAGTAGCCACCAGATAGGGGTCCTTACCGCAAATCTCCCTGATCATATCCAGGGATTCTTCCAGGCTGCTAACAATCTCCAGGACAGAAAAGGCTTCACTACGGTTAGGGATATATTTTGCCCCATATTCACTGGTCCAGTATTTTTTCATTCTCCGGACCAGGGCCTGCTGAGATTTGATAGGATGGATAACAAAATATTTATTTATATTATATGTCTTGCCAACCCTGGCTATATCATGAAGGTCCAGATTAGTAACAGTAGTTGTGATTATCTCCCCCTGTTTGTTCCGGATCGGATAATGGATTAGACCCAGAAACACCTCAACATCCATTCTACCCATTCATTCCACCTTCGATTTCCTGCTTTATTTCTTCCAGTAATTTAATCTCCTCTGCACTGAGCACTTTTTTTTCCAATAGATCCGGCCTTCTCAGGTAGGTCCTTTTCAGGGCTTCCCTGCGCCGCCATTTTTCAATCTCCCCATGGTTTCCGCTCAGTAAAACCTCAGGTACCTTGAGGCCCATAAATTCCCTGGGGCGGGTATAATCTGGATAATCCAGTAGGCCATTATAGAAGGAGTCCTCTATTTTTGAATCTTCATCACCCAGTACACCGGGCAACATCCTGGCCACTGCATCAACCAGTACCATGGCAGCCAGTTCTCCGCCGGTAAGTACATAATCACCGATAGAAATCTCATCTGTTACAATCAATTCCCTGACCCTTTCATCGATGCCCTCATAATGCCCGCAGAGAAGAATCAGACCCTCCTCCTGGCTCAACTCCTTGACAATCTCCTGGTCAAGGCGCCTGCCCTGAGGGCTCATCATGATTACAGGAACATCTCCCCTCTCTTTTTGGAGATCCTGCCAGGCCCGATAAATGGGTTCTACCTTCATGACCATACCGGCGCCTCCCCCATATGGGGCATCATCAGCTGTTTTGTGTTTATCGGTGGTATAATCCCGTATATTAATTAAATTTATCTCTATGATACCTTTTTCCCTGGCCCGCTTAATTATGCTTTCATCAAAAGGGCCAGTAAACATTTCCGGAAATAAGGTTAAGATATCAAAAAACATTTTTTATCTCCTGCCCTCCTGCTATAGCTCCAGTAATCCGGGAATCGGATCAACGAGCATCTTCTTTTCCTCTTCGTTTACTTCGGTAATAAGCTCAAGGGCAGCCGGGATCATATATTTCTTTTCCTCACCTTTAACCACAAATACATCAGTACCGCCGGTTACAATAACTTCAGAAATTTCACCCAGAAACTCTCCTTCCCGGGTAAAAACAGTAAAACCAATCAAATCATCGATATAGTATTCGTTTTCTTCCAGGGGTAATAAATCCTCTTCAGGTATGCAAACCTGAAAGTCTCTATATTCCAGGGCAGCATTAATATCATTTACACCTTCAAATTTCAGGATAACAAAGTTCTTGTGGTAGCGCAGGGATTCTATCCTTTTTATATCCCGGATATTCCCTTTAACTAAATAAACCTCTTCCAGTAATTCAAACCTTTCCGGTGAGTCGGTCAGTGGTAAAACCCTCACCTCACCTTTGTTACCCTGATATTTTGTAATCTTTCCTATCCTTATCAGCTTTTCTTCATTCATGGCTTTACCCCGGGATTAATTATCCTGGATATCTACAATAGCTTTTTTGCCTTCCCTGGTAGCAGCAGCTTTTACAACTGTACGAATAGCCCGGGCGATTCTCCCCTGTCTACCGATTATCTTGCCCATATCTTCTTCAGCTACAGAAAGTTCCAGTATAACAGATTTTTCTCCTACTACTTCATTAACAACAACCTGTTCAGGATTATCGACTATAGCTTTTGCAATTGTCTCAACCAATTCCTTCATCGGAGCAATCCCCCTTTACTTCTGCTCATGATATTTGGCCATTATACCTTGCTTTCTAAAAAGACTTTTAACAGTATCAGATGGTAATGCCCCTTTATTTAACCACTCCAGGGCTTTTTCCTCATTAATCTTGACTGTCGCTGGTTCAGTGGTCGGGTTATAATAACCTAACTCATCAATAACACCACCATCACGTGGCCTTTTTTCATCAGCGACAACTACACGGTAAAAGGCACTTCTCTTCCTGCCCATTCTTTTCAAGCGAATCTTTACTGCCATTCCTTCACCTCCTTCCAGAAGCTCCATCACAATAATTTGCTTAATGTTAGTTTCAGTTTTATTTAAAAGAACTTTATAGAAAGCTCTCTTTAAAGCAAGGGGAAATTTATTTATAACAAAAGCTTTATAATTAATTTAAGCTTTAAACCCTAGTTGAAGAAAGGAATTCTCCCTTTAAACTTGCCTTTTCCGGTCATACCGCTTAACTGGCGCATCATCTTTTTGGTCTGCTTGAACTGCTTCAATAAACGGTTTACATCCTGGATACTGGTTCCACTGCCGGCTGAAATCCTGCGCCGCCGGCTGCCGTTTATAATATCCGGATTTCTTCTCTCTTCAGGAGTCATGGAATAGATTATAGCCTGAATCCGGTCCAGTTGTTTCTCATCAACCTGAAGGTTTTTCAGGCCGGCATTGGATAAGCCGGGAATCATGCCCAGGATCTGGTCCAGCGGCCCCATATTCCTGACCTGTTCCATTTGCTCTAGAAAATCATCCAGGGTAAACTCATTCTTCCGCAGTTTTTCTTCCAGCTCCATGGCCTTCCGGGCATTCATATTGGCTTCAGCCTTTTCAATCAGGGTTAAAACATCCCCCATGCCCAGGATCCGGGAAGCCATCCGGTCCGGGTGAAATGGTTCCAGTGCGTCAAGTTTCTCACCCATACCGACAAATTTAATCGGCTTACCGGTAACAGCCTTAATGGACAGGGCCGCCCCGCCACGGGCATCACCATCAAGTTTGGTTAAAATCACTCCATCAATACCCAGAGCCTCATCAAAGTTTTGAGCCACATTCACAGCATCCTGCCCTGTCATGGCATCAACAACCAGCAAAATCTCATGTGGCTTAATATTGGCCTTGATAGCCTTCAATTCATCCATCATTGCTTCATCTATATGCAACCTACCGGCAGTATCTATGATTACCACATCATTACCGGCAGAATTGGCATGGCTGATAGCAGCTTTGGCAATATCTACAGGGCTATTCTGGTCCCCCATGCTGAAGACAGGAACATCCAGCCGCTCACCAAGGACCTGCAGCTGTTTTATCGCCGCCGGGCGGTAAATATCCCCGGCAACCAGCAAGGGCTTTTTCCCTTTTTCTTTCAGTAAGCGGGCCAGCTTACCAGATTGGGTAGTCTTACCCGCCCCCTGTAGCCCTACCATCATTATCACAGTCGGTGGTTTGGCGGCAAAAACAAGATCGCTCTTCTGGCCTCCCATCAGCCCGGTCAATTCTTCATTAACTATCTTGATAACCTGCTGGGCAGGGGTTAAGCTCTCCATAACCTCATGGCCGACAGCCCTCTCTTCTATTTTCTTTACAAAATCCTTTACTACTTTGTAATTTACGTCAGCTTCCAGCAGGGCCATTCTAATTTCCTTTAAGGCTGTCTTTACATCCTGTTCACTCAGCTTACCTTTGCCCCGCAGTTTCTTGAAGGCATTCTGTAACTTTTCCGCCAACCCTTCAAATGCCATCTAATTTTCCTCCCCTATAGGTGTTTTTTAATCTTTTCAACCCTCTGCATTAAGCTGGTCTTAACTGAATTCTCTATCTGATATTCCCTGATGGCTTTTTCCAGCTCATCTAATTCTTTTTTCAACACTTTATAACGTTTAATCAAGCCCAGTTTCTCTTCATATTCCCGCAGGGCCTCTTCTCCCCGGTGCAGGTGGTCATAGACACCCTGTCTGCTTATCTCCAACCTTTCGGCTATCTCACTCAATGATAAATCCTGGTAATAATACAACTGGATGGCCTCCTGTTGCTTCTCAGTCAACAGACTGCCATAGAAATCAAACAATATACCAATCTCAATAACTTTATCCAACATGTAGACCACCCATACCTTATAGTGAACTTGTTCCTTAATTGAGGCCAGTAGTACAGCAGGAACTAAACTGTTAAGTATTTTTGCTTTACAGTGTATAGTTTACTATAACATATCATTCGCTGTCAAGTATTTTAACTTGAATTCGTTAAAAAAATTTCTTAAAAAAAATCTCCTGATGGGATAAACTCCATCAGGAGAGCTTAGCAACTGACTCTTAGCTATCTTCTATATACCATTGTTTGTCGTGGCTGATTCTTCTTCAGCATCCAGAATAATATGCCTGGTTCCAATACCATTATAAAGCTGTTCCGGACGGAAGATTTTATTTCTAATTTTCATATGTTCTATCCAGTGAGAAACCCAGCCCAATATCCTGCCCAGGGCAAAAATAGTGGTAAAGTATTCAGGTTCAATACCAATAGCTTTCAGGATCAGTCCAGACCAGAAATCCACATTGGGGTATAATTTCTTTCCGGATAGTTTTTCCAGGACCACCTGTTCAATCTTCCTGGCTATCTCATAAAGATTCACCATCTCTTCATCTACTTCAATGATGCTATCTTCGCCAAAAACCATAGGCAGTATCTTATTTTTCATGTACAGGGAACGGGGGTCATAGGTTTTATAAATCCGATGGCCGATTCCCATAATCCTTTCCTTCCGGGCCAGTTTCTCTTCTATATAACTCTCCACATTATCGGGAGAGCCAATCTCCTCAAACATCTTGATTGCTCTCTCATTGGCTCCGCCATGTAAAGGTCCGGATAGAGAATTTATTGCTGAAGCAATTGAAGCATAAATACTGGCCAGTGAGGAGGCAACAGCCCTGACAGAGAAAGTGCTGTTATTCATGGTATGGTCAGCATGTAAGATTAAAATCTTTTCAAAAACATTTACCCAGTTCTTATCAAAGGCCAGTTCCGGATTAAAGACATATAAACAATACTGGGCAAAAGAATCAAACTCTTTTCCGGCGGCAAAATCCGCATCCTTATTCCGGAAAACACCTAAAATGCTGGGCAGTTTTGCAATCAAATTAAGGCCGCGGCGGTAATTGAGCATATAATCGTTTACACAGGCACATTCCTGGTCTTCCGCCTGTAATAATAAGACACTGGAACTCAGCATGTACATGGGATGGAGGTTATCATCCATCTCTACTATAACTTTACTGACACTCGCCGGTAAATCTTTCTTGGTAAAGAGTTCATTCCGTAATTGTACCCTTTCTTTAAGTAAGGGCAAATCACCATAGATCAACAAATAACAGATATCCTCATAAGTGCAATATTCCGCTAATTCCTGAACGGGATAACCTCTATATGTAAGTAATCCGTTCTCACCATCGATATGGCTGATACCGGATTTTATAACAGGTACCCCTTCCAGGCCGGGAAAATAACCTTTTTCCAATAAGGTCAGGATCAGATATCTATATTTTTCCTTTAACTCCGGGTCCTTTACATCGCTCAACAACTCATCAACACGGGTTTTCATAGTTTCTACTCACTCCTTCTCAACCTTAATTTAGTCGCCCTTCTGTTACTTCTTCTTCACTACTCCCATACTGATAGTAACAGAAAAATAAAAAGACCTTCAAACCAGTCCAGCAATTTAATAAATGTATATTTGCTTTTTTAAGATAATATCACAATAATTATTTTTATACAAGAATTTTTTTCGAAAAAATTTTTCAGGAAAGAGTAGAAATTATTGAAGGACAGCGAAATATTTGCGCAGGATCTCCTTATTTCCCTTTTTTCCCGATAAGTACAGAGTTACATATTTATCCAGCAAATCGATAGGGTTAGACTCTTTCTCCCGTAGTGGAATCTGCAGGGTTTTTGCCAGATGCCTGATGGTACCCTCGTTGCCATCGATTATCTGGACCCCTGAGGGAAAAATCTTACGGAATAATTTTTTGAAATATATAAAATGTGTACAACCAAGGACAATGGTACCGTATTTCTCCAGATCAAAAGGAGCCAGTTCTCCCCTTAAATACTCCTGTACTGCCGGATCCTTAAACTGATAGCTTTCGGCAAACTCTACCAGGCCCGGCAGGGGTAAAGAATCCACTATATGATTATGGTCCACCCGGGAAACCAGGTCCTCATACTTATCCTCCCTCAGGGTCAGGGGGGTAGCCAGCACCAGCACCCTCTTCTCTCCGGAATTCTTCACTGCCGGTTTTACTGCTGGCTCCATCCCTATAATGGGCAACTGATATCTGGCCCGTAATTCCCTGACTGCAATACTGGTCGCCGTATTACAGGCCAGAACCAGGGCATCTACACCCTGCCTGATGATGAAATCAGTAGCAGCAAAAACATATTCCTTAACCAGGTCTTTGTCCTTGGTCCCATAGGGGACATTCTCTATATCCGCATAATATATATAATCAAGATCATCCAGTAAACGCATGGCATCATAGAGTACAGTAAGCCCGCCAATACCGGAATCAAAAAATCCTACCCGCATAAAACTTCATCTCCATTAATCGAAAAATTAATCTAAAAAGAGGGCCTTCACGAATTCTTCTGGATTGAAATCCTGCAAATCTTCTGCCGCTTCCCCGACACCAATCAATTTAATGGGGATGCCCAGCTCGTTCTTGATAGCCACGACTATACCGCCCTTTGCTGTACCATCCAGCTTGGTCAGGGCAATACCGTCAACATTAATGGCCTCGTGAAATAATCTGGCCTGATTGATGGCATTCTGTCCAGTGGTAGCATCCAGAACCAGCAGCACCTGTATATTGCTACCTTCACCTTCCCTTTCAATGACCCTTTTTACCTTCTTCAATTCTTCCATGAGATTCTTCTGGGTATGCAGGCGCCCGGCTGTATCCACGATCAATAAATCCACGTCCCTGGCTTTAGCTGCCTGAACAGCATCATAGGCAACTGCTGCCGCATCTGCTCCTTCCTGCTGGGCAATGAGGCTGACGCCAATCCGCTCACTCCAGACCCGCAACTGGTCAATGGCTGCAGCCCGGAAGGTATCACCGGCAGCAAGAAGGACACTCTTTCCTTCATTTTTATATCTCTGGGCTATCTTTGCTATGGTAGTAGTCTTCCCTACACCGTTCACCCCAACTACCATCAATATATTCAAACCTCCTGCCAGTTCCAGTCCCGCATTTTCTGCCTGCAGGAGTTCAGTTAATTGTTGCCTGAATAAATCGTTTAATTTTTCCGGTTCCTTAATTCCCTCTTCCTCCACCCGTTCTCTCAGTTCTTCTACCAGCTGGATGGTGGTCTTTACACCTACATCAGCCTGGATTAAAATCTCTTCCAGTTCTTCAAATAATTCTTCATCTATCTTACCATAGGAAGTAAATAAACTGCTCACCTGATTTATAAAACCATCCCTGGTTTTACTCAGGCCGGATTTCAATCTGCTGAATAGGCTTTGTTTTGCCTTCTTATCTTCCCCTGCAGTCTCAACCGGTTTTTCTATATTTTTATCTTCCATTACTTCTTCAATATTTATCTCTTTTTTATTCTTATCTCTCTTAAAAAAGTTTAACATCTGCATTACTCCTTTTTAAATATATTTATTTCCACTATCAGCCATTATTATGATTCAGGCAATAGCGTATTTTCTTGCCAGCATCTTCAGGCAATTTCTTCATCCAGCCTTAAAGATACAACCTTGGAAACTCCCTTTTCTTCCATGGTAACACCATAGATTATATCTGCCTCTGACATCATGATTTTGTTATGGGTTATTATGAGAAACTGAGCGTCCCGGGAGTGGGCTTTCAGGTAATTAATAAATCTCCTGACATTGGCATCATCAAGGGGAGCATCAATCTCATCCAGTATATAAAGAGGACTGGGATTAACCCGTAAAAAGGCAAAAACCAGGGCTATGGCAGTAAGGGCCCTCTCCCCTCCTGACATCAGGGTCAGATTCTTCAGTTGTTTTCCTGGTGGCTGGGCCTCGATATCAATACCGGTCTCCATCAGGTTCTCCGGTTTGGTCAGGTACAGTTCAGCCTTTCCGCCATTGAACAGTTCCTGGAAGGTTTTTTCGAACTCCTCCTTGACAGCAACAAAGGTTTGATAGAAAAGGGAACTCATGCTCCTTTCCAGTTCTTCGATAACCTTTTCTACTGAGTCTTTGGCCTGGATAAGATCATCCTTCTGTTCCTTCAGGTAATCAAGCCTTTCCTTTAATTCCTCGTATTCCTCAACGGCAGCCAGGTTTATCGGGCCAAGCCTTTTAATACTATCCTTCAATTCCTGCACCCTCTGGCTGACCATTGCCTGATTCTCTATCCGGAACCTGTCCGGATAACCCTTTTCCGGATCTACCTCATATTCTTCCAGCAGCCGTTCCTGGATCTGGATTCTTTTATCCTCCAGCCGGCTAATCTTAAAACTGATTCTATGATATTCTTCCCTGATTTTGTTTAAATCCAGCTGATCTCTATTATAGTTCTCCTGGAGCCTCTTGAGCTGCTCTTCTTTTTCCTCCAATGCTGCCGCCTGTTTATTATATTCTTCCTCCACATCCCTGCTCTCCCGGAAAAAATCCCTCTCCATTTCCTCTAATTCAGCCTGGCGTCCGGCGATATCGATCAGTTTATCCTCAATATCCTGTAAAATTTTCTGTAAGTCCTGCTCTCTATCTTTAAGATTGGCATAATCGCTTTCCAGGCCATCCAGTTCCCGCTGCAGACTGTCTTTTTCCTGCTGGATAGTGGCCAGTTCTATCCTTATCTCCGTCAATTCCCTGTTCTTCTCTTCTTCCTTTTCTTCCAGTAGCCAGATTTCCTCTTCCTTCTGGCCAATTTCCTCCCTTTCCCGGAATTGCTCATTATTGATGATGGAAAGCTCTTTCTCCAGGCGCTGCAGTATATTATCATTCATACCCAGCTGGCTATGATATTCTTCAAAATCTTTATCAATCAGCTCCAGCTCTTTCTCCAGCCGGCTGCTCTCCTTATCCAGGTTTAACATATCCTTACTTAAATCATTATTCTCAAATTCCAGCCTCTTGAGTTCTTCTTCCTTTTCCCTGGCCGAAGATAAAAGTTCTTCCCTGGCCTGCTTCAGTGCCTCCAGCCTGGCCTTCTCCTCTTCAAATACCTCCGCCAGTCCTCTCAACTTTTCTTTCAATTCATTGATTTCCCGGCTCCGTCCCAGGAGGCCTGGTTTGGTACTGGTCTGGCTGCCGCCAGTAATGGCCCCGCCGGAACTGATATAATCACCATCCAGGGTTACAATCTGTAAACTTCCCTTTATTTTTTTGGCAATTTCCACGGCAGTATCAAGATCTTCTGAAACAAGGGTTCTCCCCAGTAAACTATGGATTATCCCTTCCATCTCACCTGAATAGGCAACCAGATCGGAAGCCAGGCCGATAAAACCAGGCAGTTTATCCAGTTCAGCTTTTTCCACCCTGGCCCTGTTGCCCCTGACCATATTCAGGGGCAAAAAGGTGGCTTTACCACCCTTGTTCTCTTTCAAAAACTTAACTGCCCTTCTGGCAGCAGCATCATCTTCAGTGACAATATTCTGCAGCCTGCCGCCCAGGGCTGTCTCAATGGCCAGTTCATATTTTTTATCTACCTGGATCAGGTCAGCTATAACCCCTCTGATTCCAGGCAGCTGTTCCCGGTGCTGCAGGACCATCCTGACTCCCCGGTAATAACCCTCATATTCATCCTCCATCTCCTGTAATAATTTTAAATGGGAGCTGCTATGGTTATATTGGTTTTTTATAGCCTCTATTTTCTCCTCTTCTTTTTTAATCTCTGCAGTTAATTCTGCTTCCCTTTTCTGGCAGGCCAATAGTTCCTGTTTACTACTCAGGAATTTAGCCTCCAGTATATTTCTACGTTCCTGCAATTCCTTTCTCTTCAAGAGGTTTTCGTCAAATTCTTCAGAGATAAGCTTTCTCTTTGCAGCCAGTCTTTCAATTTCCCTTTCCAGATAGCGTCCCTTTTCCCTGCGCTGTTCCAGTTCTGACTGCATTTCCTTCAGTTCCAGATTCTCACTGAGTATGAAATCACGTCTTTGATGCAGTTCTTCTTTTTTTGTTGTAATCAACCTTTTAATTGCACTTAATTCGTCCTCCAGGGCCTTCATTGTTTCATTAATATCATCCTCCAGCCGGGACAATTCCCTGATCCTGCCTTGTAATTCTTCCTTCCTTTTCTGGCTCCGGGCCAGATCAGCCTGGATATTGTCAAGCTGTTTCCTGTGGTTTTCCCTTTCCCTCCGTAATCCGCTATCCCTTTCCAGCAGTATCTGCAATTGATTGGCAGCCTCTTCCTTCTTACTTCTGAGGAGATAAAGCCTGTTTTGTAACTCTTCCACTGCTGCCTCTTCCAGCCGCAGTTCTTCCGCCTTTTCTGAGAGGAACCTGGCGGTTTCCTCCACCCTTATTTCCAGTGCAGTAAGCCTCTCCTGGAGAGCTTCCTCATCCTTTTTACCTCCCAGGAGTATCTTTTCATTATCTTCCCATTGATCCAGCAAGAGATTGACTTCCAGTTTCTCCAGTTCATCCCTGAATCTCCTGTATTTCTGCAATTTCTCGGCAGATCTTTTCATGGGCCTTAACTGCTTTTCCAGTTCCCAGATTAGATCCTTAACCCGCTGCAAATCAAGACTGATCTCTTCCAGTCTTTTCTCTGCCTCTTCTTTCCGGGTTTTATGTTTAACTATACCTGCAGCCTCTTCAAACAAACCACGTAGTTTTTCAGGTTTACAGCTGAGGATGGCATCGATCTTTCCCTGTTCCACAATTGAGTATGATTCATTACCGAGACCGGTGTCCATCAATAATTCCCTGATATCTTTCAGGCGGCAGGCCTGTCCATTTATATAATAATCACTCTGCCCTTCCCTGTTAACAGTACGCCTGATCCTTATTTCTCTCTCCGGACTGGGAAGGATCTGCTTTGAATTATCAAAATATAGGGTAACACTGGCTTTCTCCAGCGCTTTATAATCAGCACTACCGGCAAAAATAATATCTGACATCTTGCCTCCACGCAGGCTTCTGGCACTCTGTTCACCAAGTGCCCATCTAATGGCATCAACAACATTACTCTTCCCACTACCATTGGGACCGACAATGGCTGTTAAAGGGGCGGGAAAATCTATTACTATGGGATTGGCAAAAGATTTAAACCCATGAATTTTTATTTTTTTCAGGAACATTCATTTTCACCCCAGTCTACAAGATAAAAACCTATCCCTTTACTGGATAGGTTAAGAAATACTATTAATTATATATTCTTTATAAAAAATAAAAATCCTGCATTCTTTTCAGGTCAGACTCTGCAACATTTTTATCTCCTTTTCTGTCAGATATCGATATCTCCCCTCAGGCAAATCACCCAGTTCCAGAAAGGCAAATTTTATTCTCTTTAGACTCTTTACCGGATAACCTATTGCTTCACACATCCTCCGCACCTGGCGGTTCCTTCCTTCATGGATGGTCAGCAGAAAACTAGTACTATTTTTACCTGTTTTCACCTCCGCTACGGCAGCCGGAGCAGTCATCCCGTCACTGAGCATTACACCCTTCTCCAGCCTCGCCAGTTCTTTCCCCGGCTTTCCTTCCACCTCCACCAGGTAGGTTTTCTTAACCTCAAAGGAAGGATGGGTTAGTTTATAGGTCAGTTCTCCATCATTGGTCAGGATTAAAAGTCCGCTGGTATCATAATCCAGCCGCCCTACCGGGTAAACCCGCTCCTTCACATCAGCAACCAGATCCAGGACAGTCCTGCGCCCGCGGGGATCATCAACAGTACTGATATAACCTACTGGTTTATTTAAAAGGATATAGACCTTTTTCTCTTCCCTGATTGGCTTTCCGTCAACTTCTATAAAATCCTCTGGACTAACCTTCCGGCCCAGTTCCCGGACAGTCTCTCCATTAACCTTTACCCTTCCCTCCAGGATTAGTTGTTCTGCCTTTCTCCTGGAGGCAATTCCGGCATGGGCCATAACCTTCTGCAATCTCTCCATTATATACACCTCTGCAAATACTTAAATAATCCCACTACTTTTATGTTATCTATCCCGTATCAAAATATTTAATCCCATATATTTAAATCAAATTAATATTCACCGCTATATTAAATTATAAAATAATAAAAACTGCCTGTAAATAAACTCCCTATAATTATTTATTTCTGTAATTAATACTTCTGTGATTGTGAATATAATCCTCCATCATTCCTTGTTTTTTCTCTTAGCCAGTACCAGAAGCGGAGAAAAAGGGAGTTATAGTGCAGGTCTTCTGCCGCTACCAACCGGGTCTCAGCTATAACCTTATAATCATCCAGGAAACAGAGTACACCCATTTCATCTCCTTTCCGGACCGGTAGATTCAGGTCTTCCTTTAGATAAATCTGTTTCTTAACCTTTATTTCACCGGCATCAGGAATCAATAGGTCCAGGGAATCTGCTGCCAGTAAATCCAGCTTCCCTTTATCCGTCTTTTCCCAGGCCAGGCTGTAGACTGGCTCTCCCTGTTCCACTACCCGGGCCCTTTTAAAATTTTCCAGGCCGTAGTCCAGCAATCTGCGGACATCCAGCCAGTCATCCGGGTCATTCAGGACAACTGCCACCACTTCCCGCCCATTCCTACTGGCTGAGGCTACCAGGCACCGGCCGGCCGCCTTTGTATAACCGGTCTTCCCCCCAGTTATATCATCATACTGCCAGAGGAGCTTATTATGATTCCTCAAACCCCGCCCCCAGTCATTATCAGCCCAGGGAATGGTCTTCTGCTTTGTCCCGGTAATCTCCCGGAACTTTTCATTCTTTAAGGCATAGCGCATGATCATGGCCAGGTCATAGGCAGTGGAATAGTGGTTTGTATCCGGAAGACCACTTGGATTTACAAAATTACTATTTAAAGCCCCCATCTCCCTGGCTTTCTCATTCATCAATCCGGCAAACTCCTCTATAGAACCGGCAATATGCTCGGCAACAGCTACAGCCGCATCATTGCCCGAAGCCAGCATGACTCCGTAGAGGAGGTCTTCCAGCTTTATTTTCTCTCCTTCCCGTAAATAGATGGAGGACCCCTCCTGATAGGCGGCCCGCCTGCTGACTGTCACCAGTTCCCTCAGATTTCCCTCTTCCAGGGCAATGATGGTAGTCAGGACCTTGGTCAGGCTGGCAGGAAAACTCTTCAGGTGCATGTGTTTGTTATATAGGACCTGGCCGGTTTCTACATCGATCAGGACAGCAGACCTGGCTGAAAGCTGGGGCAGATTGGCAGCCTGAAGGGGGCTCTCAAAAATAAACAGGGCCGTATAAATAAGTAAAAAAATACTTAAAAAGCACAAGTTCCTATTCAAGATTATCCCACCTATTTTCAGAACTCATTACTTTTTAAGTATATGAAGATATATATATAAATATTATGGATTACACTGCTTTTCTTTGATCTTTGCCAGTATCTTCTCTATCTGCTGCATAATCTCCGGGGCCACATTGATTATTCTATCCACCACCGCATTATTGTTTACCGGCAGTAAACGGACCTGTTCTTTACCCACTACCAGAAAGGCCACGGGATTGATGCTTACTCCGGCACCACTGCCGCCGGCAAAGGGTTTTTTATCTCCATTATCCTTACTCTTTGAAGCCGTATTTATCTCACCGCCGCCGGCAGCGAAACCAAAGGAAACCCTGGAAATTGGAATGATAACAGTTCCCTCAACCGTCTCCACCGGGTCTCCCACAATGGTATTAACATCCACCATACTCTTAATATTACTCATCGCTGTATCCATCAGATTCTCAATAGGATGTTCACCCATGTTCCCGAACCTCCCCTGGCTATTCTTAGATAATCTCTGACCTATTATATATCCTGTCTTTCAGGGAAGACAGGATTCTATGCAGAAAAACCTTGCTAATCGTATATATAATATTTCCCAGACGGAGAGAAAATATTCCACAAAAGGATGTCGAAAATTTCAGGCTATGGAAATCCGGTATTACCTCCACTTTAATCTCTTCTTCAAAATAGACCAGCTCATCAAGTATCCTCAGAAGCATGCCCTTGACTGTCCAGATTAAGCCATAGAAAATGGCGGTATAGGCAGGATCAGCCAGGCCCTGTTCAGTTATCCAGCAAAGATGGTGGCACTTAATCTGCAAATTATTGGATAGTATATTGAGGAGTTCCCTGTCAAAGAAAAAAGCCAGGTAATCCTTCAGCCTGCCCAGGGCTTTTTTGGCAGCCCCAAAACCTTTCTCAATATCCTCCTTTTTATCCCCAGGCCACATTTTTCGGAAAAAATCATCAAGCCCCCTGAAGAAATCCCTGAAAAAGGCCAGGAGGGGATTCCGGAAAAGGGATACCCTGATGGGTAAACCGGCGATAACAAACCAGGTATCTATTTCCGTTACCGAAATAAGCCCATTATCCTCCAGCCTGTACTCAATCCGTATCTTCAGGGAGGTCAAAAGGAAAATTAAGAAAAATAAAAATAGGGATATCAATAGGATTGTCATTAAATCACTCCTGACTAATCCTATTAATTCCCTATATATTGAAAAATATTACAGATCTATTTGTCTCATTCTTCCGGTTCATCATCAGTCCCAATATGTCCATCTACAGTATCTCCATCAATCAGTATATCCGAATCGCCGGATTCATCCGCTGTTGCTTCCTCATCGCCTGCTGCTATTTGCAAATCTTCCGGCAGGATCTCCGGTAAATAAGAGAGGTCGGCCAGATCAAAATGCTCCAGGAATTTTTCCGTTGTACCATAGACGATTGGATTACCGATGGTCTCCTTCCTGCCCATCTCCTCAATCAGGCCGTATTTACTCAGGGTCAGCAAAGTTTTTTCCGCCTTGACACCCCTGATCTCCTCGATCTCTGCCCTGGTGATGGGCTGTTTATAGGCGATTATGGCCAGGGTTTCCAGGGCAGCAGGGGTTAAACGGGTAATCCTCTTCTGGTGCATCTCCTTTATAACACTGGCATATTCCGGTTTTGTAACAAAGATATACCGGCCGTTATATTCCTTAAGATAAATACCATGTTTTTTATCCAGATAGGCGGTATAAAGCTCATCAAGGGCCTCCTTTACATCTCTGACACTGACAGCCAGTATTCTACTGATTTCCTCAATAGATACTGGCTCATCTGAGGCAAAGATTAAGGCTTCTATTGTCGCAATCAAGTCTTCCATTCTTTTATCACCTGACTTATCCTGATATACAGGGATATCCTTTATTATTTTATCTTTATATCAGAAAAAACCCTTTCCTGTTTGATACTGATCTTTGCCAGGCGGGCTAACTCCAGTATCCCCAGAAAGGTAACTACAATCTCCAGACGGTTATTCTTGTCCACTATTAAATCACTGAAATTCAGAATTGAGGAAGCCTCCTTTAACTTTTTAACGATAAAGTCGATTTTATCCTCAATCCTGATATCCTCAAAGCTAATTTCCTTCCATTCCCTTTCAGTCTCTTCTTCCTCTTCAGGATCCCGGCTGTAATATGCCACCATGGCCCGTTTGAAGGCTTCCTGTAAATCACTTAATTCCAGATCCAGATTAATTTCAATCTCTTCATCGATGAAAAAATCCAGATCAATGGCCCGGCGGAAATGCCTGCTACCCCTTTCCTCATACTCCTTTAAAATTTCCGAGACCTTCTTAAAGTAATGATATTCCTGCAGTCTCCTGACCAGATCAGAACTATCCTCTTCTTCCTCCTCTTCCTCCTTTTCAGCAGGCAGGAGGGTTTTGAGTTTCAGCTGGATTAACTCAGTGGCAATAACCATGAATTCACTGGCCAGTTCCAGGTTAAATTCCTTTAACCTTTCCATATAATCCAGATACTGTTCCGTAATACTGGCCAGTGATAGCTCCGTGATTTCTATTCTATTCTTCTTTACTAACTGATAGAGGACCTCCAGTGGTCCCTGGAAACTGTCCAGATGTAGTTCATAAGCCATAATTCTCCTACCCCTATAATAAAATATTCAGGAAGAAACCAGCGATGGGAGAGATGATTTTTCCAATTATATCAAAATAAAATAAGGCCAGAATAATCAATATGCCAACGGGGCCTTCCAGTTTATAAAAATAACGGCTGAACCTGGGAGGCAATATACCCATCAAAATCTTGGAACCATCCAGTGGTGGTAAAGGCAGCAGATTGAAAATAGCCAGGGCCAGGTTAAGATTAATGCCCAGGAAAAGAAGGAGGGTTATCAGATATAAAAAATTGGAACTCCTTTCAGTAATAATGGTATAATACACAAGTTCCATTGTAGTTAGATTGTTGGCCAGGGCAAAAAAACGCAATAGGCCGGCAAAGAAAATGGCCAGTAAAAAATTGGAGGCTGGCCCGGCCAGGGATACATACATCAATCCCTTCCGGGGGTTTTTATAGTATCCCGGATTGACCGGCACCGGTTTTGCCCAACCAACCTTAAATATTATCAGGGCCAGGATTCCCATAGGTTCGAGATGGGCCAGGGGATTTAGGGTCAATCTCCCCATCAGGGCCGGGGTTGGATCCCCCAACATATGTGAAACCTTCCCATGCATATATTCGTGAAAAGATATAGATAAGAGACCAATCGGAATAAGCAAAATATAATAAACTACATCATTCAAGATTTAAAAACACTCCCGTCCATTTATTCTTTATTGCCTCCTCTTTCCCTGATCAGGTCCCTGGCATAGGCCAGTTGTTCTTCCCGGGTATACAGGCTACCCTTCAAACGCTCCCTGTAGACCGCATCCAGGATTTCCCTGAACAGGGGGCCAGGTTTCAGGCCGCTGGCCAGCAAATCCTTACCATTAATCTTCAGCTCAATATCCCTCAGTTCCTTCATGTAACGCAGAATATTTTCTTTAATCCTCCGGCCCCTGCCTTTCACCAGTAAAAGCAGCAGTTCTTCCATCCGCAGGGCCTTTAACTTTGCCGCCAGCTCATCAGCGGCCAGGTCCCGGTCCAGTTCAGGCAATAAGGATTTATATCTATAATAGGCCAGAAAAATATCCTTATAATCTGATCTGAGCTTCCAGCCTGAAATCTCTTCCCCTGCATCAGCGAAGAAAAGGGCCGTCCTTAATACCCATTCCTCTATATTATAATTCTTTTCACTTAATTCAGCAAGGTAAGCTTCCAGTTCTTCTGCCTGTTCCGGCAGTTCTTCTCCTATTTCAACTTCCAGATTCAACAATTTGAAGATGGGATAATTCCGGAGCAAAGGGAAAAGGGCCGGATTGATAGGGGTGGCAAAGAGCAATTCCAGTTCCTTTAAAACCCTCTCCAGGGAAAGGTGGGAAAAATCAGCTTCTGTAAGGGCTTCCTTCAATAAAGCTGCACTCACTTCCTCAAATGTAAAACCTATTTTACTGGCCAGCCTGGCACCACGGATTATCCTGGTAGGATCATCCAGGAAGCTGAAGGGATGTAAAATCCTTAACTTTCCCTCCCGCAGATCCTCCAGGCCGTTAAAATAATCCAGCAGGCAGCCCCATTTCCCCTCATTCAGGATAAGTACCAGGGTATTTACAGTATAATCCCGGCGGAAAAGGTCCTCCAGGATATCATCAGCAGGCTCTACCTCCGGTAAGGCTCCACTATATCTATAATACTCCCTTCTCAGCCCTGCCAGGTCAACATTCAGGCCTCCTGGCAGGGCCAGATTACCGGTCCGGAACCAGGCATTATAGGTATATTCCACCTTTAAAACTTCAGCCAGTTCCCTGATATAAGTCTCCAGATCACCTTCCAGGACCAGATCCAGATCTCTGTTTTCTATATTCAGGAAAATATCCCTGACCAGGCCACCAACCAGATAGAGCCTGATCTGATACTTCTCTGCCAGATCCCCTGCTATCTCCAGGAATCTTAAAATATCAGCAGGCAGTCTCTGCAATAAAGGAGAGAGATCCCTTTCCCTCTTTTTTATCTCCACCAGGCTATATTCCTGGCGGTATTTACCCTGCTCAAGGAAATTCCCTGTATAATAGGCAGCCAACAGATCCTGCCTTTCAATATTTTCCACCTTTCCCCTCCTCCATTAACGGGAAATATCTAGGGCAGCTACCTTCTCCA
The DNA here is from genome assembly GCA_025451675.1 of Halanaerobiales bacterium. GTDB lineage: Bacteria > Bacillota > Halanaerobiia > Halanaerobiales > DTU029 > DTU029. The sequence goes on from JANWJZ010000038.1 coordinate 37,475, forward strand.
GCCAGGCCCGTGCAATCAGGCCGTGGCCTGCAGGGGAAGGATGTACACCATCACCGGCCCAGTAGGCAGGAGCTGCTTTGCTGGTAGCCTCTGCAAAAAGGCCGTCAAGGGCTATGTAAAGGGCATCAAATTCCCTGGCCAGCTTCCTTACCACCTGTATCTTGGGGTCCAGGTCTTCCCGCCAGGCTTCCCGGTCAGCCGGATAGGGTAAAACAAAGGGTTCCAGAAGAATAATCTTTGCCCCCAGCTCATCCCTGGTTTTCTCCAGGATATAGCGGTAATCCCTCTCAAAATCACTACTGCTGGTAGGATCATTATTATCATAACGGCGCCAGCAGTCATTGATCCCGATCAATATGGAAACATAATCCGGCTTTAAGGCAAGGCAGTCTTCCTCCCAACGTTCCTTTAAATTGCGAACCCGGTTGCCGCTGATCCCCCTATTGATGAACTTAACATTTTTCTCCGGATAAAGGGCATTAAACAGGGATGCCACCAGTAAAGGATAACCATTCCCCAGGTCATCCGGATTATTCCTGTCCCTGCCGCAATCGGTAATACTGTCTCCCTGAAATAAGACCAGGCTATCATCTTTTATAAACAATATGACCAGCTCCTTTACATGCTATAAATTATGTACAGAAAAAACAGGTAATATTTCTTTCCATTACTGATATTCTAACATAAATTAGAAATTAAGAAAAGAGCCAGGCCATATTAAACTGCTTCCCAACGGGCACATTGATACCCCCAGCGGGCAATGAGTTTTTCATTTTCGTAGATATTTACTATCTCGCAATGATTGGGGCAGCCATCACATTCAAAACTACTGGTCTTGAAGGCAAAATCAGTAATTTTAAAACCCTTGAAATTAGTCTTTTTCTTATTTTCCAGTATATATTCCCGGGCCAGTATTCCGGCACCAATGGCACCCATAACATCATAATATTCCGGCACATGGACCTTGCAGCCTAACTCCTTTTCAAAGGCTGCCCTTATCCCCACATTGGCAGCAACACCGCCCTGAAAAACAATGGGTTCTTCTATTTCCTTACCCTTCCCTACGTTATTTAAATAATTTCGCACCATGGCTTCACAGAGACCGGCAATTATTTCCGGCAGACCATAACCTAACTGCTGTTTATGGATCATATCCGATTCAGCAAAGACTGAACAACGGCCGGCAATCCGTACAGGATTTTTAGCCTGCAGGGCATAATAGCCAAACTCCTCAATGGGAATCTCCAGCCGGGCCGCCTGCTGATCCAGGAAAGAACCGGTTCCCGCTGCACAGACAGAATTCATGGCAAAATCCACCGGGATTCCATCCCGGATAATGATTATCTTGGAGTCCTGGCCGCCAATCTCCATTACAGTCCTGACATCCGGGAATATTCTGCTGGCTGCCACTGCATGGGTACTTATCTCGTTTTTCACTACATCAGCCCCCAGCACAACTCCGGCAAGAGCCCGCCCGCTTCCCGTCGTTCCTACGCCATTTATCTCTATCCCCGGATATTTTTCCTCTATAATCCTTAAACCCTCTTTGAGCACCTCTACCGGTTTACCCCTGGTCCGCAAATAGACCTTCTCCACCAGGTTTCCGAAGCTGTCCAGTAAGGCCAGATCTGTACTTACTGAACCTACATCCACACCGAGATAATATTTCTCACTGGCCATAGACTATCTCCCCCTTATACTCTAACCCTTTCATTCTCTGGCGTTTTTTCCTTTCCAGTAAATCCACAAAGGCTTCCAGCCGGGTCTGGATACCTGCATCTGCACTATGTTCATCAAAAAAGAAAGTCAAGACAGGTATCCCCTCACCTTTACTGACAGCCGGCAGGATGGAACGGGCAATTATCTCTGGCATACAGGTAAAGGGCCCTAACTGGATTACCCCGTCAAAGCCCCTCCGGCTGTAGCGGACTGTGTTCCCGACACTGTCAATACCATGGCCGCCCACAAAGGAACCCAGATATTTACGGGCTGCCCTCCTGATGTGTTTTTCATCATTTCTTAAATGTAAGAAATTCAATAACCAGTTGGTCATATACAGGTCCCGTTCCACCATCACACCCAACTGGCCCAGTCTCTTCTCTATCTCCAGGTTCACGAAAGGCTCCAGGACCAGGTAGATCTCTCCCACCAGGCCGACCTTTAATGGTATCCCTCTTTTATATTTAGCTGACGTATCTTCAATCTTTTCCCTATATTCCCTCCTGAGCCTCCTGACCTCATCCAGAGACATGGTTTCATCAATCTTCCTGATAAACCCGGCATATAATTTATCCACCAGGCCCTCTTCTACTTCCAGGGCCCTCTTCTCCAGGACAAGTTTATATATCTCATCAATGGCCCGGGCCTTATTCCAGGCCAGCCTTACCGCTGAAACCACCTTCCGAAAGGGCAGTGGCCCGAAGGTCTCCCTGATTTTCCTTATATTATTAATAATCCCCGGCTCGATGACATACATGGAAAATTCATAGCCCATTTCCTGCAGTATCTCCCTCTGAACCTCCGCATAATAACCGAAACGGCAGGGGCCGCAGCCACCACCCATGACAATCAAATCAGCTCCCTTATCCAGGGCCTCCATGAAATTACCCAGATTTATCTTGAAGGGAAGGCAGGCAAATTCCGGACTATACTTGACCCCCAGATTCAGGGTTTTCCTGCTGATGGGCGGGGGGACTACAACAGAGAAGCCCAGCTCCTGAAAAAGGGCCTTCACCGCTACTGCCATATCTCCCATGTGAGGAAAAGTTATCTGCATTTTCTTCTCCTCCTCTCTATCAGATCTACAAAAGCCTCTAATCTGGTTAAAATACCTGCTTCACCGGTGTGTTCATCAAGGTTAATATTCAGTACAGGGATGCCTTCTCTTTTTGCCTTTATGTCAATCAATTCCCGGACCAGGGAGTCGGGTCCGCAGCCAAAGGCAGTCACCTGGACGATACCATTTATCTCTTTTTCCTGAAAGAGATAATATGCTGCCCCCATTATCTGCCGGTTAAAATACCAGAAGGCCGGTTTATGCTGCCTCCAGGCTGCCTTCTCCAGTGCTCTCTCCTCCAGCATATCTGCAGTAAAAACCCTGGCCTTCATCTCTTCCAAACGTTCCAGGATTCGCATACTCAGGTAGGCATCATTCAGGAGATAGGAATGGCCCAGAACCCCTATAACAAGGGAAGCCGCCTCATCTGTTACCTGTCCTTCCCTTTTCCCTTCTTCCCTCTGCTTTTGCAGGAAATCCCTGTAGCTTGCCCTGGCCTTTCTATAGGCCCTCTCTATAGCCAGGATATTACCGGTAAACCTACGGCCTATTTTATAGGCCAGGCTCCGCAGGGGAAAAATACCCTTCCTTAAATCAATAACCGGGTCGATTAATTCCGGCAGTCCTTCGATATTGGCCCGCAACATATCTGGCAGGCCCATGAACTTGGGACAGATATAATTATATTTTCCCAGGCTGATAAAGCGGGGGACGAAAAGGCAATCCACCTTATCCCGCAGGCTAAGGACATGGCCGTAATATACCTTGAAAGGCAGGCAGATATCATCGACTGCCGCCTTCACACCCTGATCCAGGACTTCCTTATTGGTCTCAGGTGAAAAGAGGACAGACAGGCCCAGCTCCCGGAAAAAAGCCTGCCAGGCCGGATAATAATAGTGATACATCAATGCCCTTGGAATACCAATTTTCATCGATTATAATAACTCCTTTCTCATTAATCCTGCTCCCTTTTCTATCCCTCTACCCTGTCTCATCCTTTCTCCTGTCAGCCTCTTAGTCCTGTTCCCTATCATCCTCTTTCACCATCCGGTCCTTATCCTTTACCCCATAGGCAGCCGGGCGTGAATGGGAAAGATCCAGTACGGTCTGATTGAGGAGGGAGGACTTCAAGGCCTGGTAATCGAAGGGGATAATTGGCCATAAATAACTGACTCCGAAGGATTTGGTGCTGGCCAGCCAGATAAAGATGAGGAGACTTGCCAGGAGAAATCCCCATATATTACCAATTATAGTTGCAATCAGGAGGATAAACCTGAACATCTTCAGGACCATCACCATCTCATAGCCGGGAATGGAAAAAGTGCTTAAGGCGGCCACAGCCATATAGAGGATTACCTCTGGCGAAAAGAGCCCTACCTGAACAGCAAAATCACCAAGTAAAAGGGCACTGACTAAACTGAGCGAAGTAGCCAGGGTATCCGGTGTCTGTATGGAGGCCATCCGGATCAGGTCAATACCAAGGCTGGCCAGGATAAACTGTAAACCGAGGCCTACCGTCCCTTCCTTCTTGACACCAATGAAATGGAGGTATTCAGGCAGTAACTCCTTATTATTGGCCATCAGCAGCCAGACTGCCGGCAGGAAAACAGAGATTAAGATGGCAAATAGCCTCAGAAGGGAGAGATAGGCACCCAGGACCGGGCCTTTCCGGAAAATCTCCAGAGTCTGGATATGGGAGATAAAGGGGGCAGGAAGGATCAGGGCTGTGGGGGAATTATCCACAATAATGGCCAGGTTCCCTTCCAGAATATGGGCAGCCACATTATCGGGTCTTTCCGTATATCTGACCAGGGGCAGGGGATTTAGGGTACCGCCGGTAATTATATCTTCCACTGTCTTATCTGCCAGGGGCAGGCCATCAATATCAACACTCCCAAGTTTACTCTTAACATCCTGTAAAAGATCCGGGTTAACTATATCCTTCATATAGACCAGGGCCACATCATTCTTGGAACGCTTCCCCACCTGGATAACCTCTGCCCGGAAATTCACATCCCTGATCCTTCTCCGGACCGCATTCACATTAAAGAGCATTGTTTCCACAAAACCATCAGCTGGCCCCCTGGTGGCTTTCTCCAGCTCCGGTTCCTCCGGCGACCTGCCTATCCAGGTACGTCCATCGATTATGATACCCTCTTCTACACCGTCAATAAGTAAAAGCTGGGGACCGGCCAGGACCTCCTGGACTGCTTTATCCAGATCATTTACCGTATTTATTTCATAATAGGGCAGCCTCCTGTCGGTGATTTTTTTAATCACATCTACCGACAGTTCTTCCCTTTCCGTCTCCATCAGCTTCAGGATGGGCAGGATCAGGTCATCCTTTATAAATCCATCAATAAATACAAGGCCGGCCTTTTTCCCGGCAATCTCAAAGGTCCTGACGATGACATCAAAACTCTCCCCGACACCCAGTACCTCCTTCAGGATGGCCAGGTTTTCATCCAGTTTCTTCCTGATTGGGTTATTCAACTATTTCACCTCGGCAAGTCTATACTCAATGTAATACATCCATTTTACTTTTTTGGATTAAAGATTAAGGCCATAAAAAAAGCGATGATTACCGAAGCACTGATCCCGGCACTGGCTATATCCAGCACTCCCTTAAATAAACCCAGCAAACCATCCTTCTCTGCTGCCTCCTGTACCCCCTGGGTTAAAATATATCCAAAATTGGAGACAGGAATGGTAACACCGGCCCCGGCAAATTCCTTCAGGGGATCATACAGGCCCAATCCGGTCAAAATGGAACCAATGATGACCAGGCCGACAAGGATATGGGCAGGTGTATAATCAGTATTATCCAGAATCAGCTGACAGATTCCACAGATTAAACCGCCAACTAAAAAGGCCTTGATAAAAATTCCCAACTCTATCAACCTCCCGGAATCTTTTCCACAACTACGGCATGGGCAATGGCAGGTATAGATTCTTTCTGTTTAACTGTAAGGGCACTCAACAATGCCCCAGTCCCGACAAAGAGGACCCGCCTGAATTCGCCTGCCTTCATCCTGGGGATGATTACACTGCCGAAAAAGGCCGCTGAGGCCCCAACCCCGCTGCCCCCGGAACCATACTGTTCCTGTCCGCCGAAAATCTCCCCGCCACAATCCATTAATTTATCTCCAGCCATTATATTTTTCTCTTCCAGTAAAGTAGTCAACACCTTTTTCCCGGTAAGGCCCAGATCTCCTGTTAAAATAAGGTCATAGTCAGCAGGGCTTCTGTTTAAATCCTTGAAATTCTGTAAGATTATCTCCGCTGCCGCCGGGGCCATGGCCGAACCAAGATCATTGGGATCAGTGACCCCTAAATCTATCACCTTTCCCATGGTGGCATGGGTAATCCAGACATCCCCGCCAAGCCAGCCTAAGACATAGGAGCCAGCTGCAGTAACAGTAAATTGCTTATAGGGTGGATACTGGACACCATATTCCAGGGGTGTACGGTACTGTCTCTCCGCAGTCTGATAATGGCTGGACGCAAAGGCTACTACACAATCAGCAAACCCCCCATCCATCAGGGCTGCTCCCAGGGACAGGCCTTCCACCAGGGTGGCACAGGCACTATATATTCCCAGAAAGGGTGTATCCAGGTCCCTGGCTACAAAATCAGCAGTAATCAGTTGGTTTAAAAGGTCCCCGCCCAGCATCAAGTCCACATCAGCAGCAGTGACAGAGGCCTTATCCAGGGAAAGGTCTACTGCATTTGCCGCCATCCTCTCTTCACCTTTTTCCCAGCTGTCCTCACCATATTTGGCATCATCCAGATGAAGATCAAAATATTCACTATAGGGTCCCTTGCTTTCCTCCGGCCCCACAATTGAGGCATGGGCTACAATATGGGGCGGATTGGCAAAAACAAAGGTCTGCCCCTTGGTTTTTACAGCCACAGTATCACCCTCCAAATAAGGTTTGTAATAACCCCACTATAAAGGCTGAGACCATACCGTAAGCCAGTACCGGGCCGGCAATGGAAAAGAGATTAGCCCCGATACCGATAATAAAGCCTTCCTGCTTATACTCCAGGGCCGGCGCTACCATAGCATTGGCAAATCCAGTCACCGGTACCAGGGAACCGGCCCCGGCAAATTGGCCGATTTCATCATAGATATCCAGACCGGTCAGCAGGCCGCCGAGAAAAATCATGGTAATTGTGGCCATGGTCCCGGCATCCTGCTGGCTATAGTTAAAGAAAGCCATATATAGTTCCTGGAATACCTGGCCGATAAGGCAAATAGTTCCACCCACCAGAAAGGCCTTGAAAAAATTGGCGGTTTTATTGACCGGCGGCTGTTCTTTCTGGACTATCTTTTTAAATTCATCAGTTGTTTTATTGATATTCTTCAAAGTAATCCTTCCTTTCATGGCCAAACAGAATTTTTAGATCTGAATTGCATCGGCAGGAACAATATCACCCAGTTCTGGAAAGAAGAGAAATATAGCCAGTAAGATTAAAGCCAGTATCAATAAAAGAAAAAAGGCCCTGCCTTTAAACTTTCTCATCCCCATCACCTCCCTGGACATCAGGCTTAACAGCTGATTTTTCTAAAGTTAGTATTATAAAATCTCCCTCTTTATATACAAAAAATAATCAAACCGGATTGAACACTGATAAAAAGCAATGAAAAACAAAAAACCAGGCTTTACTTACCTGGTCCGCATAATACATATACATTTTTTAGTCAGGAGATTATCAATCCGTCTTTAAATGGAATTCCGCAATTCCTCCAGGATTTTCCTCTCCAGCCTGGAGACCTGAACCTGAGAAACACCAATCTCTTCAGCAACCTCCTGTTGTGTTTTATCCTCAAAATACCTCATGAAAATAATCTTTCTGGCCCGGGGTTCAAGATTGCGGATTACTTCTACCAGTTCCAGCCGGTCAAAGGTATTTAAATCCCCTTCACCTTCTTCAACACCGATACTGTCAATCAAATATAATTCACTATCAGCACTCTTAGTATTTATGGTCTGATAGATGGAAGAAGGCGCTTTATTGGCCTCCAGGGCCCTGATGATATCTTCTTTGGCTATCTCCATGGCCTCTGCCAACTCATTGATGGTAGGAGTCCGGTTTAATTTTTTCTTCAATTCCTCTTCTTTTTCCCGGACCTCCCTGGCCAGCTTTTTCAGGGAACGGCTGACCTTGATGATACCATCATCCCGCAGATACAATCTAATCTCACCAATTATTCTTGACACAGCATAAGTGGAAAACTTAAAACCCTTCTCCAGGTCATAGGCTCTAATGGCCTTGAGCAGGCCAATTACCCCCACCTGAAATAAATCCTGCAGCTCATAGCCGGTATTCCGGAATCTATATGTGACCTTCAGCACCAATCTTAAATTATGCTCTACCAGCTTTTCCAGGGCTTTTTCATCATCCTGCTGGGCCAGCTTTATGTAATGCCTGGTCTCTTCTTCGCTCAGGAGCTCAAGATCAGGAAGATCGATTATATTATAATCCATTTTTCCACCCACTCAGCTTCAGGAAATTGCTTCTTTCCTGTTTTTAAGCTTTTCCGGTGTTTTATACATTTGCACTATAGTACCCTTGCCAGGCTCTGAGCTAAGTTCAAACCTGTCCATGAAGGAGTCAATAAAAGCCAGCCCAAGGCCCATATGTTCCTCTTTGGTGGAGTAATTGGGCTGCAAAACTGCCTCCACATCTTCAATACCCACACCCTTATCCTCCACAACAATAATCAGTTCCTCTCCCTCTATCCTCATGTCTATCTCAATAATACCCTCTTCCAGGGGATAGGCATGTATAATACAGTTAGTTACTGCCTCTGAAACAGCCACTTTAATTTCTTCCAGTTCATTTAAGGTAAAATCCAATTCTGAAGCAAAGCTGGCTGCCGCCAGCCGGGCCAATCCAACATTATTGCTCCTGCTCAACATACTAATATGAGCATGATTGCCCATCAGGCTATCCTCCCTTCACCAATTTCATTCAAGGCCTTCTCCTCACTGCTATATTCAGGCATGATCTCCAGTAATCCCGCCATCTTGATTATCTTTTTCACCGGAGCCTTCAAACCAACCAGAAGAACCTTGCCGCCTTTCTTCTCCAGAAATCTATACCTGCCCAGAATAGCACCAATTCCGGTACTATCTATGAAAGAAACCTTATTTAAATTTAAAATAAGTGTTTTGACTCCCGGCCTTTCGGTTTCCGGAACTACCTTCTCTCTGAAAGCCTGTACTGTTTCAATATCCAGTTCCCCGGCCAACCTGGCGATTAGAATATTTCCCTCCAATTCCGTCGTTATATCCATATTTCTCCTCCCTTTTCCTCACTTTCTTCCCATTCCAGTATAATAATTCTTGATGAGCAAAAAAAATCCTGCCTCAATATTTGTATATTTTGGCAGGTTTTTACTCTATTATTGTATATTTTTATCGTATTACTGCTAAACTACCGATCTGGTAACGGATAATTCTCCTGAACATCTGGAAAAAGGAGGCCTTTTCGATATCCCGATCGATAACAATATCCACTGTCTTTAAAAGGAGATTGCCTTTATATATTTTCAGGGAACCTACCCGGTCACCCTTCTTCAGCGGTGCCCTGATGTTCTTATCTATTTCAACAACTTTACTGATCTCCTCTTCCCTGCCCCTTCTGACCGGCACTATTATTTGTTCTTCCAAAACCCCATTGGCCGTCTCTTCTTTGCCATTGGGGATATTCAGTGTCTCGACAATTTCATTTTCCTTAGCCAGCTCCAGTGGCTGGAAAAGAGCAAAGCCGTAATTTAGGAGTTTTTTCGATTCCTCAAACCTGGTCTCTGAATCATCAGCCCCCATGACCACAGCGATGAATCGGAGCCCATCCCTTTCCGCTGTAGAAGTCAAGCAATATTTCGCCTCCTGGGTATAACCGGTCTTGATTCCATCAGCTCCTGGATAAAAGCGGATCAGGCGGTTGGTATTATTGAGCACCGATTTGCCGTTCCGCAAATAATCAATCCAGGTAGAGGTCCATTCCAGAACCTTTTTGTGCTTAATCAGCTCCCGGGCTAAAATAGCCAGATCCCGGGCACTGGAATGGGTCCCCTTTACATCCGGGTTATCGGGAGGCAAACCATTGGTATTGTAAAAATAGCTGTTCTTCAGGCCCAGTTCCCTGGCCCGCTCATTCATCCTCCGCACGAAGGCTTCTTCCGTCCCATACAGATACTCTGCCACTACCACAGAGGCATCATTGGCTGATACTATGGCAATGGCCTTCATCAAATCTTCCAGGCTCATTTCCTCCCCCGGTTCCAGCCAGATCTGGGAACCGCCCATGCTGGCCGCAAACTCACTGCAGACCAGCTTATCATCCAGCTTTACCCTGCCTTCCTCCAGGGCCTCCATGACCAGCAGCATTGTCATTATCTTGGTCATACTGGCTGGCGGCAGTTCCAGGTCCGGGTTTTTTTGATAGAGTATCTCCCCTGTCTCATACTCTATCAGGATAGCCGATTTAGCCTTTATATCAAAATCTGCCTCCTGGGCCAGTACCGGTTGAAAGGCCAGGAACAAAATGAAAGTTATGAAAACTACCGACCTGCATAATCTGCTGAGCATACCCCTCTCCCCCCTATAGAGCTTCAGGTAAAGTATATGTCTAATAGCATATTTATTAATCCCGGGAAGAGATTATGCCTACATTTCTACTTGATGGTTGTTAAGATCAAGGTGGGGATTTCCGGTTTTTCTTCTGTAATCAGGAAGGCCTTCCTGACCCTTTCCCTGATTCCTTCAAGATCCTCTTTATTGGCATGAATAGTCAAGAGGGTCTCTCCCGGCAGAACCCGGTCACCAACCTTCTTCTCCAGGACAAAGCCTACTGCCGGATCAATGATATCATCCTTCCTGGCCCGGCCGGCCCCTATCTCCACGGATAAGAGGCCCAGTTCCCTGGTCTTTATGGCGGCAATATAGCCCTCCTCCTCTGCAAGGACAGGACAGGTATATCTGGCCTGGGGAAGTTTATTGTCATCTTCGATAACCCCTGCATCCCCGCCCTGAGCCCGGATCAGCCTGGCCAATTGCTCCAGTGCTTTCCCGTTTTCCAGCAATTCCTGCAATAAATCATACCCTTCCTGGAAATCCCCGACCCTGCCGGCCAGGATTAACATGTTTGCCCCCAGCAAGAGGGAAAGCTCTGTCAGGTCTGCCGGTCCCCTGCCCCGCAGTGTTTCGATGGCCTCCCGCACCTCCAGGGCATTGCCGATAGCATAACCCAGGGGCTGGCTCATATCTGTTATCACCGCGATAGTCTTCCGTTCCAGGTGTTTCCCGATTTCCACCATAGTCCTGGCCAGCCTCTCGGCATCCTCCGCCTTCTCCATAAAGGCTCCATCTCCGGTCTTTACATCCAGGACTATCCCGTCTGCCCCACCGGCAATCTTCTTGCTCATGATGCTGGAGGCAATCAGGGGGATTGAATCAACGGTTGCCGTCACATCCCGGAGGCTATAAAGCTTTTTATCAGCAGGTGTCAGGTCAGCAGTCTGCCCGGCTACAGCCACTCCGATCTCATTGACATTATCTATAAACTCAGCCAGGGATAAATCTGTCCTGAAACCAGGTATGGACTCAAGCTTATCGATGGTCCCGCCGGTATGCCCCAGCCCCCTGCCCGACAATTTGGCCACCGGCACGCCGGCAGCAGAGACCAGAGGAGCCAGGACCAGGGTTGTCGTATCCCCGACACCCCCGGAACTATGTTTATCAACTTTGAACCCCTTTATGGGTGAAAGATCTATCTTCTCCCCTGATTCCACCATGGCCATGGTCAGGTCGGCAATCTCCCGGTTATTCATCCCCTGGAAAAAGACGGCCATAGCCCAGGCAGCCATCTGGTAATCCGGTATGGCCCCGTCTGTATAGCCATCGATGAGAAACTTAATCTCTTCTCTCTCCAGTGCCTCCCCCTGCCTCTTTTTATAAATGAGATCATATACCCGCATCCTCACAATCTCCCCTTTTTATATGTTTTTATTTAAATTTATATATGAAGGCATGTAAACCTGGACGTTTTATATATATTAGTTTTTTTATAAGTTTCAGATAAGCTTTATATAAGCCTTTATATAATTACTCATCCTTCAATATCTCGCCGGCAAAACTACGGCCAGACTTAACCGGCTTCACTCCCAGCAGTTCTGTAATAGTAGCTGCCAGGTCGGCAAAGGTCTCCCTGACACCGAGATTATAGTCCTCCTTTATCCTCTCCCCATAGATCAATAAGGGCACGTATTCCCTGGTATGGTCTGTTCCCTTATAGGTAGGGTCACAGCCATGGTCAGCGGTAATCACCAGCAGGTCATCGCTCTCCAGGTCTGCCAGCAATTCCGGAATCCGCCCGTCAAAATCTGCCAGGGCCCTGGCATAACCCTCTACATTCCTACGGTGGCCATGTACCATATCAAACTGGACCAGGTTGGCAAATAGCAGGCCCTCTTCCAGTTCAACAAAGGCCTCCAGTGCCGCATCTACTGTCTCCATATTATCCACTGCATGCCAGGATTTACTGATACCCCTGCCGGCAAAAATGTCGCTGATCTTTCCGATAGCATAAACAGAGAGGCCTCCTTCTACAATCCGGTCCAGCATGGTAATCCCGGTGGGTTCCAGGGAGAAATCCTCCCGGTTTTCCGTCCTGGTAAATTTACCCGGGCTGCCGATAAAAGGCCGGGCAATCACCCTGCCTACCGCATGTTCTCCCTTTAATATCTTCCGGGCTTTACGGCACATCTCATAAAGCTCCTCCAGAGGGATTATCTCTTCATGGGCCGCAATCTGGAAGACACTGTCCGCTGAAGTATAGACGATAGGCTTCCCGGTAGCCATGTGTTCTTCCCCTAATTCCTCAATTATCACTGTGCCGGAAGCCGGTTTGTTCCCCAGGATATCCCTGCCGATGGCCTTTTTAAAATCCTCAATCACCCCAGGCGGGAAGCCGTCAGGGTAGGTGGGGAAAGGCCTTTCCAGAATTATCCCCGACAGTTCCCAGTGGCCGGTAGTGGTATCCTTACCCGGCGAGGCTTCAGCCATCTTGCCATAGACTCCCCTTGCCGGCAGTTCACTGGATATTCCCGGAATCCTCTCAATTTTGCCCAGGCCCAGCTTTTCCAGCTCTGGCAGCTTCAGGCCTCCTATGGCCTTTCCTATATTGACCAGGGTATTGGCACCACTATCCCCGTATTCGTGGGCATCCGGTAAGGCTCCGATACCTACACTATCCAGAACGATTAAAAAGACCCTCTTTATCTTTCTCATTGTTTCCTGTCCTCCTTTCACAAATACAACCCTATCTCTTTAAAAATGATAGCTGCAAATTAACCAAAAGAAATACCGGCTATATAAATAATTAATAATTAACGTTAAAAAAATAACTACCCGGAAACGAGTAGTTATTATTAGACCATATTAATCTCCAAAAGAAATCCCCAGTGCCCTGGCTGTTTTCACCAGTTCCCCTTCCGGATCTACTTTTTTCAGTTTACCGATAACCTCTTCCAGGGGTACTGAGGAAATCTTATTACCATTTAAAGTAACCATATTGCCGGATTTACCTTCCATGGCCAGATCTACAGCTGCCTTTCCGTACATGGTGGAGATAACCCGGTCATAGGCTGTCGGGCTGCCACCCCGCTGCAGGTGTCCCAGGATAACTGCCCTGGACTCCAGGCCAACCAGTTTTTCCAGTTCATCGGAAACCCGTTCAGCAATGCCACCCAGCCTGATTGGATCCGGGCTGTCCTCTACAACACTCTTGACCACCATTTCACCGGAAACTGGTTTGGCACCTTCAGCCACTACCACGATGCTAAAATCCTTACCGGCCTTTCTCCGCTCATTAATCTTTTCTGCTACCTTATTGATATCATAGGGAATCTCTGGAATCAAAATAGCATCTGCACCACCGGCCAATCCAGACCTCAGGGCAATCCAGCCAACATAACGGCCCATTACCTCCAGGCACATGATTCTATGATGGGACTCGGCAGTTGTATGCAGCCTGTCCAGGGCCTCTGTGGCCACAGCAACAGCTGTATCAAAACCAAAGGTTACATCTGTACAGGGCAGGTCATTATCAATGGTCTTGGGCACACCGATTACCTTAACCCCTTTTCTGTGGAAATCCCTGGCACTGGTCAGGGTTCCATCCCCGCCGATAACAATCAGGACATCAATACCGGCTTTTTTCAGGTTTTCCACACCCACATCTGACAGGTCCTTATAAACGGTTTCTCCATTCTCGGTAAAAGGCATTCTGAAGAGATTGGTCTTATTTGAACTATGTAAAATCGTACCGCCTTTATGTAAAATACCGGAAGTAGAATTCAAATCCAGCTCTATCGTATTACGTTTATAAAGGCCATCATAACCATTGATAAAGCCTACTACTTCGACTCCATATTCCAGTATTGCGGTTCTGGTAATTGCCCTGATTACTGCATTTAAACCAGGACAATCTCCCCCTCCGGTTAATACTCCTATTCTCTTTATTTCTGCCATAGTAAACCTCCTGTAAATTATATTTCCTGATTCATTTTATACTTAATCAAAGTTAAGTTTTTGTAAGAATAATACTTTTTTATTAAGTTTTTTTAATCATTAATATAATAACCTTTTTTTCAACCAATTTCAAGGTTTTTCTGGTGCAAAAATACAACAAAGTAATATCTTTATTTTAACATATAATCCCACTGGCTCATAGTATAGTAGCAAGAAAGAAATATTTCAAGCTTTAAAACTGTTTTTTTATTATACAGTAGAAAGAAGGGATCATAATTTTATGTTCATATAATATCATCGATAGTGTATCCCTTATACAACTGAATAATGATAATGCAGGAGGGCTTTTCTCCAGAATAAGGGAAAATAAAATTAAACTAATAAACCTGAATATTGCCTCCTGTATTTTAAATATCTACATCAAAGAAAGCGAACTGGGTAAAATAACAAAAATCCTGGAAGAGGAAAAACTGGCCTATAAAATCACAGAAAAATTATGTTTCATAAAAATACGCTTCGATCAGCCTGATAAGATTTTAATGGATATAGTTGATACAGTAAATATTCTAACAGAAAACAAAATAAATATTCTCGAATTAGGCCTGACCCTGAACAGAGTTTATCTTTTAATCTATGAAAAAGATAAGGCGGATTTTATAAGGCTCTTTGAAAAATATGAGTACAGGATTAAATAAACCAGAAGAAGACCAGGGTTTTTAGCCCTGGTCTTTCTCTCTTTTACTTAGATTAAAAACTGGCCATTTTCATAAATCTTCTTACCATCAGCGTAGATTACACCGCTATTTTTCATATCACACAGCATATCCCAGTGGATAGTAGATTTATTCTTTCCCCCGGTTTCAGGGTAACTGGCACCGATGGCCAGGTGGATGGTGCCGCCAATCTTCTCATCAAAGAGCATATTCCGGGAAAATCTGGTGATTCCATAATTACAGCCGATGGCAATCTCTCCTACATATCTGGCTCCTTCATCCGTATCCAGGAGAGCCTGGAGTAGTTCTTCACCTTTCGCGGCTGTAGCCTTGACTACCTTGCCCTGTTCAAAAGTTAACCTGATATCCTCTATCTCCCTGCCCTGAAAGATACCCGGGAAGGAAAAACGGATCTGGCCTTCCACCGAGTCCTCTATAGGGCCGGTAAAGACCTCCCCGCCGGGGTAATTCTCCTTACCCATTTCCGGTATCCAGGTACGCCCCTTTACCCGGCAGCGTAAATCAGTATCCTCTGATACGAAATGGAGTTCTTCCACCCCGTTCAGGTAATCTGCTATCTCCTTCAGCCTCTCTCCAAATTCCAGCCAATATTTTACCGGGTCATCCTTGTCCAGGTGACAGGCCTGGAAGACAAATTCCTCATATTCCTCCAGGGACATGCTGGCCTCCTGGGCATCAGCCAGTGTAGGATATTGGCAGATATTCCATTTCAACTCTCCGGCAGCAGCCCGCTCATTGAATATCTCCCTTAACTCAGTAGCTGCCAGGTTCCTCTTCTTTATCTTTTCCGGATCTACATTTGACAATGCTTTCGTATTATAGCTGCCCAGTATATTCAGCACGGCATCTACATTTTCATAGAGATATCTCATAAAAGGAGATTCATAGCTTAGCTGTTCTTCAGAGGCATAATTGAAGAAGATATTATTCTGGCCCTCAAAATTTACCAATACAAGGGGATGGGCCCCATTGGTGACAGCTTCCTTATAAACCGCCTTGATTAAGGGTTCACTGAGCATGTTTCCCTGGATGAGAAAGGTATCCCCTTTCTTTATTTCCAGGCAATAATTGACCAGCACCTTTGCATATTTCTCCAGCATTGGATGAATCATTTTCCCCACTCCTCTTCTATCTGAATTCTTAACTTAATCGAACCCATATCCTTCCTTTTTATAATCTATTTCAGCTGATAATCTCCTCAATCCGTTCCAGCACCTCATCGGATAATTCAATATCCACGGCTTTCACATTTTCTTCAACCTGTTCCGGCCTGCTGGCTCCAATCAGGGCACTGGTAATACCCGGTTGATGGAGGATCCAGGCCAGAGCCAGCTGGGACAGAGTGGCCCCCAATTCCTCTGCGATACCAATTAATTTCTCCACTTTCTCCAGGTTTTCCCCGGTTAAAATATCTTTTAAATATGTATTTGATTTCGAGTCTGCCGCCCGGCTGTCTTCCGGTATGGCCTGCCCCTTCCTATACTTACCGGTCAATAAACCCTGGGCCAGTGGTGAAAAGACTATCAGGCCGATGCCGTTTTCTATGGCTGTGGGTACAACATTATCTTCAATATATCTATTAAACATATTATAAATTGGCTGATTGACCACGATACGATCCAGGAGATACCTATCCTGCACCCTTAAACCCTCAACAATCTGATAGGCTGTCCATTCACTGACTCCGACATAGAGGACCTTTCCCTGCCTGATCAGGTCATCGATAGCCCGGAGTGTCTCCTCCAGCGGGGTTTCCGGATCATAGCGGTGGCAGTAAAAGATATCTATATAATCATGGTTCAATCTCTTTAAACTCTGGTTTACCTGTTCAATGATATGTTTCCTGGAAAGTCCCCGGTCATTGGGGCCATCACCCATGGGCCAGAAGGCTTTGGTAGCCAGAACATAGGACTCCCGAGGATATCGGTTCAGGGCCTGGCCTACAATTTTTTCTGCCTCTCCCAGAGCATAGACATTGGCGGTATCAAAGGAGTTGATTCCCAGTTCATAGGCCTTATCAATTATCCTGATAGCCTGCTCCTTATCCACAGAATTGCCATATGTAAGCCAACTACCCAGACTGATTTCACTTACCTTTAAACCAGAATTACCCAGCCGTCTATATTTCATGCTATCAACCCCTTTATTGGTATTTGTTACTATTAGTATACTCCAATTAAAGGACAAAAGCAATCAGGACCCGGAGTAAAAAGGGGCTGAGATAAGTCTCCAGCAGGGAAGCCAGCAATAAGATGACTGCCAGGATAGCCATCTCCAGTGTATAAACAACCAGATCCTCCAGTTCCATCTTATTCCTTCCCCGGTAATACCTATATATATTGATGCTAAGATAAATAGCCATAACACTGGAAACAAGGTAGACCGGTATAATGACCAGGTTTTGGGGAAAAATAGCCGCCAGGCTCATCAAAATACCCTTAAAGCTGTACTCACTGACCAGAAAACCGACGGTAAAACCCAATAAAAAACCCTTGAAAAAAAGCAGTACTATAATCAAGGGCATCAAGATCATCGAGAGGCCAAAGGACCAGATAACAAAGATATTAAATAGATTAAATTTGATACTATCAATAAGCAGGGACTTCTGCTCATATTCTATATCAGTAAAACCCTCCAGAAAACTGTTAAAATAAAAAAAAAGATCCTGGCGCAGCCCGTAATCTACAGTTTTTACGGCAATAGCACCGAAACTGATTCCCAGTATAAAGATGATAGTAACAAAAGTAAAGGCAGGCAAACGCTCCTGAATGTACCTGTTCATCTTCTTCCCCCTGCATAAAGATACTCTCTTTACAAAATAGCTATCTCCATTAAATAACTATGCAGGAGGGGGACAGGATATAACCTTTATTCCAATTCTAAAAATCCCTGGTTAATAATCAACTGGCAGATATACTGGGCAGCCTGGATATCCTCCATGGAATTGGAACTTGCTGCCACTACGGATATGCCGCATTTCAACCTGTTCGCACTCTCAATAGCCCTTCGGGCCGCATCCTCTGCAGCCTGGTTTCCGGTCTTCTGATTGGTCCTGGCCACTGTCCCGGTAATGACCTCCGGAGCTCCGTAGTTATAGGCAGCATCAAAGGCTGTACCGCCGGATGGACTGACTATTATCAGCACTTTCCCTGCAAAATCTGTTAGATTAACGACTTCTCTCCCTATATTGGGCACGACCTCAATTAGTTCTGCCCCTGCCCTGTCTATACCCCGTATGACCTGTTGTATCTCGTTAAGGCGTTCATTTTCCTCATTAATCAGGCGTGGTTCAGCAGCAATGATTACACCGGTTTCATGTTTCAGGGCCTTCTTCCCGCCATAATAACCGATCTTCTCCGGGTTCACAGTAACAGGCACCTGGTGATGATCCGGGCTTGCTCCAAGTACAGCAACTGCCCCGGCCTCCAGGGCTGCTTCAGCAGTAGTTGACATATCGATTACATCCACAATCACTACAACATCACCCATCCGGCCAGCAGCAGCTGCACCGGATGCATTATAGGTTGTACTCAGAGTCTTAGCCCACAACTTTACCATAATGGCCACCTCCACCATCTTCAATCTTCAAATTTCCAGTCCTGGCTTTAATAATCCTCTCCGCAATTTTATCATTAAGCAACTCTCGCAATTCCCCTTCACTGGCCTGGTGAAGTACATCCATCTCCGTACCGAAGTTTTCCAGAAGAACCTGAAAGGTCTTCTTCCCGATACCGGGAATATCCCGCAAGGGGATCTGATGGATATATTCCGGCCGGTGGGCCGGTGAGATGGATTCAGAAAGAGAGCTGATCTGCATAATCCGGTCTTTCACCCCAATAACTATATCTTCCTTACCACAAACTGAACACTTTAATACAGAATATTCCAGAGGAAATGTTTTATTACAGTTTTCACAATAAGAACGATGATATTTACCCAGAGCCGGATCAAGGCCGTAATTTTTCAGGACCCTTCTCCCCTCTTTCCGCCATAAGGCCAATTCCAGTTCCTTAAAATTCAGCTCCTTAAGCCTGAGCAGATTATACTCCCTGGCTATCTTTTCCAGAGAATGGGCATCAGAATTACTGATAAAGGTTTTCTCAGCCAGTTCAGGAATGAAATCAGCCATATAAGAATCGGCACTCAGTCCCAGTTCAATGGCCGGAATCCTGGTCCACTCTTCGTCTGTAAAGAGTTCCCGGTAGCTCTCGAAACAGCGCCCATAAAAACTCTTGAAGGGTGTAAAAACATGGGCAGGTACGAAGATACCGCCATGGGCTTCCACCAGTTGAAAGATTTCCCTTCCAGTCAAACCGGTAGACTGGGAACTTAGATTAATATTAGTTATATAATCCTTCAGCACCTGACTGAATTCCCGGAGATTCCGCAGGTAGGGGAAATAGGCCAGATAATGGGCCTGCCCGCCATTCTCTTCCCTGCTCTCCAGTTCCACCCCGGGGATAATTACCAGTTCACCATAGGCAATCCCTCCATCAGGCACTTCCGCCATCTCTCCCTTTTCCAGGAGAGCTTCCATATCTTCCAGTACTACCGGCGAAGCACAGTCTATAATGCCGATCATGTCCAGGCCTTTATTATAAAGGGATTCCTTCAGGATATTTTCGAAATTCAATTTCCTGGAGGCTGTTATCTTCACCGGATCTCCCTTGCTGCCTGCCCCAATGTGGATATGTAAGTCTGCAAAAACCTCTTTAAACATAGCAATCCCCGTTCAGATAATATAAGAGCCCGATAATAGTCTTGCTATCTTTTATTTTCCCACTTTTGATCATATCCAGTATTTCCTCTTTCCCGATCTGGTGCAGGATTATATTTTCATCCTCATCAGTCTGGCCGCCAACCTCCCTTAAATCAGTAGCCAGAAAGAGATGCAAAACCTCATTACAGAAACCGGGTGTGGTATAAAAAGAGAAAAGATAATCCATCCTACCTGCCGCAAAACCTGTCTCTTCCATTAACTCTCTCCTGGCACAGGCAATGGGTTCTTCCCCTTTTTCCAGTTTCCCCGCCGGCAGCTCAAGCAGGCTTTCCTCTGCCGGTTTCCGGTACTGCTCGACCAAAAGTATATTTCCATCATCCTTAACAGCGATAACGGTTACTCCCCCGGAATGTTCCACAATCTCCCGGCCGGACCTCTTCCCATCCGGCAGCTGAACCAGGTCATACCTTACCTTTATAATTTCTCCCGCATATATCTCCTTTGACTCAATGGTTTTTTCTTCCAGATCCATTGCCATATTCCTCCTCGTTCTCCTGTACTGTGTATACTCTATAATTTATATACCGCCAGGCCGGCAGTGATAAAAAAAAGCGGATCATCTTTAATGCTGCGTCCCATACTGTGAAAGGGAAAAGATGAACACTCCAGGATTTCCTTTATCTCCTCTACAGGATAGAAAGCCAGCTTATGCCTTTCTTCCAGATTATATTCAGCAAGCATTTTTCGTATATAATCATTTTCCGGGAAAACCACTTCCACCGGTTCTGTAATCAATTCTGTCAAAAGGGTAATGGTATGATGGCTTATGCCGTAATGTCGCTTTCTTCTATCGGCAAAACTTATCCTGGGGACAAGGATACTCCTCCCCTTTAATACCCTTACTGCCTTCTCAATAAAGGCCAGCTCCACTCCACTGAAACCATATTTAGTGGAGGTCCCTACTATACCAGGGCCCATGCCCACTACAATAAGGTCAGCAGCCAGCACTTCAGCAGCCGTAGCCAGGGCAGTAAAGATATTAACAGTTTCATAATCACCACCAAAGGCATTGCCATAGGTAATGGTGGCCTCCAGGAAACCCTCCTGAACCAGTTCCCGGACCAGATTACTGAAATCCAGGGCCAGACAGGCACCATCAGTCATGATATAGACAAGCCTTTTTCCCGGATAAAGGCTTTTATAGGCAATGGCCAGTGGTGCGAGTAAACTATGTAAGGGGATTAAGATTACCGGTTTTCCTTCCAGGCTCTCAAAATCCCTGATCAAAGCATGGTAGGGGCTATCCTCTTCTTCAACAGCCAGGGTCCTGAACTGTAATGGTGTATACCTCAATTTCATGATATGCCCCGCTGATCTGGAATGGTTATCCAGGGCGGATTTATCCTCTCTATCAGGAAGAAAACCTTCCGGCATATCTTTCCGGCCGCCCAGATTCAAATAAACAAAATGATAGCCGCCGGTACCCAGTCCCAGCCGGACAGCAGTAGTATTGAGGATAACCGTATCACCCTCCTTAACCCTACCGGTGAGATAATTGTAATTGACCGCCCGGGTGGCCTCCTCTCCCGGAATCTTTACCCTGATAAAACTGATTCCAGGATGCTCCTGGAAAACCTCAATTACTTTTCCCACTGCCAGCGTTGGCTCGTTCATCTTCAACTATCCTTTTTCGTCAATATTTTCAGAACCAGAAGTACCATTAACTCCAGATTGGCTATCTTTACCCTTTCCTCCCGGGAATGGACATTCTCCATCCCTACACCCAGATTCAGGGTAGTTAAACCCAGCCCGTTGAAGATATTGGCATCACTGCCACCACCGCTTTTCACGAATTTACTCTCTACACCTATCTCCTCATTTATCTTTTCAGTGAACTTAATTATATCATCTTCTGTGGAAATTGCAAATCCATCATAAAGTTTTTGAAAATCACAGCTGACATTCACCTGGTATTTCCTGCTGACCTCTTCGATTATCTTCATCATCTCTTCCTGATAGGCCGTAATCTTCTCTGGAGAATGGCTGCGAACCTCTCCCTCCAGTTCCACCAGGTCCGGTACAATATTTGTAGCCATACCGCCTTTTATAACACCAATATTGGCAGTAGTCTCTTCATCAATACGACCGGTTTTCAATCTGGAGATGATGGCACTGGCCATCTTGATGGCATTTATCCCCCGCTCGGGTTCCATCCCGGCATGGGCAGCCCGGCCCCTGATCTCCATATTATATTTTATCTGGGCAGGCCCCTGATTTATGATGGTCCCTATCTCTCCATCCCCATCCAGGACAAAGCCGTATTTCAGCCCACTCAGCTCCTCCGGGTCCAGGTTTTTCGCACCCAGTAAACCTATCTCTTCGGCCACAGAAAAGATAACCTTAAAGGGACGGTGCTCCAGCTGATTTTCCTTAAGAATCCGGATTGCCTCCATGATAGCCGTCACACCGATAAGGTCATCACCGGCCAGGACGGTATCCCCGCTGCTTTCAATATATTCCCCTTTAATGACCGGCTTTATACCCTTACCCGGCTCAACCCGGTCCAGATGGGCAGAAAGCAGGACCGCTGCCTGGGTTTCATCTCCCGGTACTGAAATAATCAGGTTGCCGGCATTCCCGTCAATCTTTTCAGCTGTTTCGTCTTCCTTGATATCCAGGCCAAGGGTACCGGCCAGTTCTATTATCCTATCGGCCAGCATCCTCTCCTCCCGAGGAATGCTGTCAATCTGTACCAGTTCCAGAAAGAGTTCTACTGTCTTTTCTCTATTGATTAGTTCCTTCAATTTATCATGCTGCATAGTTAATCCCACCATTTCTTATCTATAATTTCATTTCACTAGATATTATCTTCAAGAAAATTTTTATAATTCCTTCTTCAGGCGGTTATACTTTTCCCCTAATATTTCCTATAGAATAACAAAAGCCAGGTAATTACTCCAATTACCTGACTTATATTACAGATTCCTTTTCTTTTCTCCTCTTAAATATTGGCACCCAGTTCCAGTGCCCTGTAATTAAGAGCCAGAAGCCTTTCCCCCTTCTTCCCGATAAACTCCCGGAGGCTTTCCCTGATGCTGTCCATCTTGAGGAATCTATTCCTGGCCAGATAGGCTCCCAGTAAAACCATATTGGCCGCCCTTTCCTCTCCAATCTCCCTGGCCAGCCTGTTTGCCGGCACCGTGATTAGCTCCCGTTGAACAATTTTATCCAGCCCCTTCCTGACCAGGCAGGAATTCACGAAAATCCGGCCCCCCTTTTTGACAGCAGGGGCAAATCTCTCCAGGGAAGGTTGGTTCATAATGATAACTGTATCCGGATGGGCAGCAACAGGTGAACCGATTTTTTCATCAGCTATGGTAACTATACAATTGGCGGTACCGCCCCGCATCTCCGGCCCATAGGAGGGAATCATGGAAACCAGGTATCCCTCCTGCATGGCAGTATAGGCAAGCAATTTACCCAGGAGCATTATCCCCTGGCCACCAAAACCGGCAATGAGTATACTTTCTTTCATTTCTCCAGCCTCCTGTAAACCCCTTTCGGATATACCTTGAGCATCTCATCCCTGACAAATTCCAGAGCTTTCAGTGGAGTCATCCCCCAATTGGTGGGGCAGGCCGCCAGAATCTCCACCAGGGAGAAACCCCTCCCGGCCAGCTGGTATTCAAAGGCAGTCTTAATCGCCCGTTTTCCTTCCACAATATGTGCCGGATCATGAAGGGAAACCCTGGCCAAATAGGCAACCCCCTCCACAGTACTCAATAACTCCGCTATCTTAAGGGGAAAACCGGTCTCTGAACTGCTGCGTCCCGCCGGACTGGTACTGGTCCTCTGCCCGGGAAGGGTGGTCGGGGCCATCTGCCCTCCGGTCATACCATAGATAGCATTATTGATAAAGATAACCGTAATTTTTTCCCCCCTATTGGCAGCATGGATTAACTCCGCCAGGCCAATGGAAGCCAGGTCCCCATCCCCCTGATAGGTGAAAACCACCTTATCGGGATGGACCCTCTTGATCCCCGTGGCCACTGCCGGAGCCCGCCCATGGGCTGCCTGCTGCATGTCACAATTGAAATATTCATAGGCCAGGACTGAACAGCCTACAGAGGCAACCCCTATGGCCTCCTCCCTTATCTCCAGCTCGTCCAGGACTTCCGCTATAAGGCGGTGGGCCAGGCCGTGGGTACAACCGGGACAATAGTGAAACTCCTTCTCCTTCAGGCTTACCGGATATCCCTTAATCAGGCGCAACCTTCATACCCCCCTGCCAAAATCTCAATCCTCTCCAGGATTTCCTCTGCTGTCGGAACAACACCACCGGTCCTGCCATAGAAATAGACAGGGCGTTCACCATTGACCGCCAACCTCAAATCCTCCACCATCTGCCCCATGCTCATCTCTACTGCCAGGTAGGCTGAACTCTGCCTGATGGTAGACCTGATAATTCTCTCCGGAAAGGGAAAGAGACTGATGGGCCTGACAAGGCCTGCCTTCAAACCTTTCTCCCTGGCCATATCCACTGCCGTCATGGCAATACGGGCTGTCGTCCCATAGGCAACCAGCACTAATTCTGCATCCTCCATCCTGTATAATTCCGCCCTTTGCTCGCTTTCCTTCATCTCTTCATATTTCCTGAACAACTTCCGGTTATGTTCCTCCAGTTCCTCCGGATCCAGGTAGAGGGAATTGATGATATTGGGCTCCCTCCCCCTGGCCCCGGTAGTAGCCCATGGCTTAGCAATATTCTCACCAGGTTTTATATCTTCAAAAGTTACCGGCTCCATCATCTGGCCGATAATCCCATCTGCCAGTATCAGCACCGGATTGCGGTAATAATCGGCAAGAACAAAGGCCTCTGCAGTCAACCCGGCTGCCTCCTGTACAGAGGCAGGGGCCAGGACGAGTAAACGGTAATCCCCATGGCCACCTCCCTTGACAGCCTGAAAATAGTCCGACTGGGAGGGCTGGATACCGCCCAGGCCAGGCCCGCCCCTCATCACATTCACAATCACACAGGGCAGTTCAGCAGCTGCGATATAAGAAATACCCTCCATCTTCAGGCTGATTCCGGGACTGGAGGAAGAGGTCATCACCCTGGCTCCGGCACCAGCTGCACCATAGACCATATTGATGGCGGCTATCTCACTTTCTGCCTGCAGGAAGACTCCGCCGTGTTCCGGTAAATGCAGGGCCATGTATTCAGGAATCTCATTCTGCGGAGTAATGGGATAGGCAAAGAAATAACGGCAACCTGCCCTGATGGCCGCCTCAGCAATGGCTTCATTACCTGTCATCAATCTCTTCATTAATAAAGCACCCCTTTTAATGAAAACTATAACCCTCACCTATAGACAGTTATAACCAGATCAGGACAGACCAATGCACATAGTAAACAGGAATTACACTTCTCTTCATCCTTCATTCTTACAGGACGGTATCCCTTGCTATTTATTTCCCTAGACAACACCAGTAAACCGGCAGGACAGTGCTCTATACAGATTCCACAGCTCTTACACCTCTCTACGTCAATGACAAGTTTCTTCATCACCGGCCTCCCTCTATCTTTCCTAAATATTTCTTGCCACTTGCTATTATGAACAACTCATAACATCTGATATTATTACCAGGTACTAATATTATTATTCTATATTTATCAGAAAAATCCTCTAAAAATTTTCATAAAATAAAAACAGGCCCGTTAAAAACTGGCCTGTTAATATGTCAACCTGCTCTCTTTTATCGTCAGCATTCTGGTCTTTCCATTAAATAAAATTACCGTTGACTTTTATTTTTCATTGCTATTCTTGTCAAATTTTTGTTCTCATACTCACGGATAATAGTTCCGTAACTTTTTCTAAAGTTAATGCCGGCTTATAGCCGGCATTTTAAAAATGTTTTATTCAGGAATCACATAAGTTATATCATCAACCCAAAATGTTCCAGTTCCATCTCTTTCTCCACTGCCACCAATTTGAAAACCAATTTTAAATATCTGTGCATCTTCTGGTATTCCTGTCATGTCAATTTCTAATGTTCTCCATGCATTTATATTATCTAAATATGGTACATTATCTTTAGGATATAAAGGATAAGTATCGTTACCCTCTTCATCTTTTTCAACAACTTGTATATATGGTCTAAAATAACCAAAGTCAGCGTCACTTGGTACAAAAACTCTTAAGTAATAGATTGCATGAGGTAAATTATAACTATTGTCAAAATAACATGTAACTACCTGTCCTTTTTCCAGTGAATACTCTACTCGTAATGAGGCAGTTGAATCGATTTCTGGATCAGCTTTTTCGGTATCATGGAAGAATGTTGCATCGCCTTGATTCATATCGTCATCAATTATCCAGCCCTCAATACCTTCTTCAAAATCAATAAGTGTTTTAACTTCAGGCTCTCCAGGCTCACCTGGTTCTCCAGGTTCACCTGGTTCTTCTGTTATCTCTACAAAGACTGCTTTTATTGATTTATTTCCGTCCATTTTAATTCTATATTCGCCTTTTTCTGCATCAACAACAGCTACCTTATCGCCTTCCCATTTGCTGAATTCATAGCCTTCATCAGCAGTAACCTTTAAATCAACTACTGTATTTTCCTTATACTTATGTGGTCCAGGCTTGGGATTAACTGTACCACCTTCAGTAGCAGAAATCTTTAAAGTATATTCCTTTGCAGTATCACAGGCAGCAAGTATAAAAACCAGAGTAAGAATCAACAAAACTGAAATAAATAATTTACGCTTGCTCATTTTCTTCCCCCTTTAATTTTTTATATATACACAGGCAGTACCTTCGTCTAATTCCCACCCTCCTTTCCCTGGTACCTCCTGTCAATAATACCCTGTCCAGTTTATCTAAATAAGAAGATAATTATCCATTTTATTCTTTTTTTCCACAAATAATTATATCATCGTTTATATATTAAGTCAATCCGGAAGATTTTCTATTGTTTTTATTATCTGAAACTTCTGTATCTTTGATTAGCCTGTACTTTATAGTACAGGCTAATATTTAGTTTAACCATAGATACGGTATCTGCCACTTAAAGCTAACAGAGCAAAGAAGTAGAGGCAGTTATCATAATAACGCCTTTCATCTGTCCTCAAGGGTGTATTCCAGAATCTCTCTACACTGGCTTTAGCTGCCGGGCCGTCTGCCGCCAGAGATGCTGCCGCATTAGTGGCAATCAGGCCCACATCGTGGACATACTCAGGTTTCTCCAGTGGTTTACCATCGATAGTATATTTGGTGAAGTCCTCCCTATCGATATTGATAAAGAAGTTCTGGATTCTATTGGCTATATCTTTCTGGCCTTCATCTGCCTTGAACCACTCATAGTCAAGGCCGATATTTAAGGCTACCCGGTAAGAATCACTGAAGAAATCCCCATGGCCGCGGCTTGTCTCCGGTGTGCCGTCATAATGGGCATATTCTGGAGCCAGTCCTGTAACTGGATGGCAGGCCTTATGGAGATATTCCCTGCTGGCCTTTGCTGCTTCTGCCCAGAAGTCACTGTCTTCCGGGTTACCCCAGCGGGAGAACAGTTCATAAAAATGAGGTACATGATAGGATGGGTCACTGAATTCTACCTCAGGGATGAACTTGATTAACTTGTTCTCCCGGTTCCACATGGGATAGCCCGGATTCCCCTCCTCGCCCTTATGTATTACCTCGTAGAGGATATCTTTGGCCTGTTCACTATAGTTAAAGGGTTCTTCTCTATCCCCCCAACGTTTTGAGGCAAAGAGCAGGGCCATAGCAAAAAATTCTTCTCCATCCGGGGCCGGGCCCTGGAAATTCCTTGTTCCATCCAGTTTACAGGACCAGGCAAAATAACCTTTGTACTCTCCACTGTCATGCCACATATAGGTCTTGGTCCACTTCCAGAGGCGGTCAAAGATTTCCTGGTTATCCATCTGTACCGCCATCATCATCCCGTAGGACATACCCTCTGTCCGGACATCATTATTGCCGGTATCTGTAATATAACCCATATCATCCCCGACTGGATGATAGATTCTCAGATCTTCATCAAAGAATAATGCCTCCCAGGTATCCTGGATCTTCTTCTCGATTGCTTCTTCAGAATAGCCCAGTTCTTTGAATACATTCCTGTATTCACCTGTGTAAAAAGCGCCTTTTTTCTCCATTTCTTATCCCTCTCTTTATATTAGTATATTAGTTTAATACATATATATTATTCTATATTAAAATGCTATTTCCTTCTATAATAACTTTCCGGTGGTCCAAGATAGCTGGGTTTTACTCCACCCATATCCAGGACAATTTTCTGCAGGGCTATCCCCGGGTCAACCATCTGGATCCTTAAGGTATGATAACCGGGTTCTTTTATATAATGTCTGGTCCTGGATTTATGGGCATTCTCCACCACTGCCTGCATCCATTCCGGGCATGTATAATCGGCATCAAATTCCACCGGGAACAGGTCAGCGATTTCCGG
Organism: Halanaerobiales bacterium; assembly: GCA_025451675.1. Lineage (GTDB taxonomy): Bacteria > Bacillota > Halanaerobiia > Halanaerobiales > DTU029 > DTU029. Next base: position 65,738 of record JANWJZ010000038.1, read on the forward strand.
TTCTCCTCCATCAAGGGAGATAGCATATCGCAAACCATGCCTCCGGTCAAAGTTCAGGGTCGGTGCAGTATAGACAGTTATCTCCACCTCACCGGGTGTAAAGACATACAATCTATATTCCAGATAAGGGCCATTTTCCGGAGGTAAGAAACTCTTGTCTGTTAAAGGCAGAACCAGCATGGATGAAAGAGTACGGCCATAATCAGCAACCTTCTCCCACCTCATCCCGTCAACAGCTACATTCCTGCTATAATGCTCTGCTTCTATTGAGATAAAGCCGTGGCTCTCTACAAAGGTCATCTCTTCCAGCTCCTCAAAACCCGGTCTGGCTGGATTAAAGATCTTTACAAATACCTCATATTCCTTGCCTGTGCCAGAAACTATCAATTTACCTGTGATTTCTTCACCCACTGGAGCATTAGCCCAATCGATACTCACCATTACCCTTTTTTCTTTTTCCACTATACCTGAAGCCTTGCTGATCTTTATCCAGGGTTCCTCTGCCTTTATATTGAATTCAAAGGGATCGGTTTTTCTATTGAAGACTTCCAGATAGTATTCATCAGCCGTATATTTGCTGAAGACAGGCAGGCTCCCAGATTTATTCTTTTCATCCAGGGCCTCTATACTTCCTTCCAGGTAAACCCCTAGCTCAGAACCGGACGGCACTTCAATCCTCTTAACATCCGGCATGGTGTTCTTTTCCGGCCCCCGCCAGTTGGCCTTACCGATATGGGGTTGCAGCATCATACCATACCATTTGCCACCGGCCAGTTCATAGTTGTAATAATCGGTATCTGCTGCTTCATCATTAAAGACCATTTCCGTCAACTCAGCATAATCATTGGTACTGCTCCTGCCCTGATTGGCAAAGAACTGGTTCTTACCGGCATAGATATGCATCTTTAACACATTCCTGCTGGCCCTGGTTGGATAGAGGACCAACTGGAAAAAGGCATCCCTTTTCTCAGGTTCCAACTCAGCGTAAATTTTCTCTGCCATCTCCGTTATTTCTTCAAATTCCGCCAGAACCCTTTCACCTTCCCGGTAATTGATAAGACTAAAAGTATCCTCTTCCACAATCTCCGGTTTCCTTCTCCCGTTATATTTAGTATATCTCTGAAGTATCTCTGCTATCTCCCGGGCATATTTACTGCCGAACTGTTCCTCTGCCCACTGGATATGATATTCACCGATAGTCTCATGATCCCAACGGTTGATATCCCAGGCCATTGCCAGGAAGAAATCTATGGGTAATTCCATTGGCTTCAGGTCGCCCACATTGACAATCCAGATCCGGTCTACACCATGATGATAGGTTAAACTCATCTGGTCCCAGATCTTCTGTAAGGGTACTGTATTGATCCACTGATAGGAACGGGGTCCTCCCACATAGTCAAAATGATAATACATACCATATCCACCGGGGCGGTCTCTCTCCTCTGCAGGAGGGAGCATCCGCACATTACCGAAGTTATCATCAGCCAGTAGAAGGGTAATATCATCCGGTATATCAAGGCCGGCTTCATAATAGCTCTGTACCTCTTTATACAGGGCCAAGGCCTGTGGTACAGTGGCCGGGTCCCTGCCGGTCACTTTCTCGATTATCTCCCGCTGGTCCTGGATAATTTTCTCGAGCAGTTTCCTGAGTTCCTCCAGATCACCATCCTGGGCCATGGCCTCATCACCATCGCCCCGCATACCTACAGTAACGATGGATTCAAAGTCCTTGACCCTTTCCAGGCCTTTATACCAGAAATCATATATGTTCTGCCCGTTTGTTTTATAGTTCCATTCTCCCTTGCCGGTTTTCCCCCATTCCTCCCAACTGCGCATCATGGGTTCATGATGGGAGGTCCCCATGACGATACCATATTTATCGGCCATTACAGGGTTTAAGGGGTCTTCCTCATTGAAGACCCTTGGTTTCCACATGGCTGGCCAGAGGAAATTGGCCTTCAGGCGCAGGAGCAATTCAAAGACCTTCTCATAAAAATGGTGGTTAAAGCAGCCGTACTTCTTCTCCACCCAGGTGGTCAGGCTGGGGGCCTCATCATTCAGGAAGATTCCCCGGTATTTTACAGAGGGTTCTCCTCCTTTATATATACCGGATTTGACATAGAGATTTTCGTTTTTCTTAACCGGCACATCTGCCCACCAGTACCAGGGGGAAACCCCTATCTGCCGGGAAAGCTCATAGATACCAAATATTGTGCCCCTCTTATCACTACCGATGATGAATAAACCTTTCTCAATACCCGGTAAGGGGTCAGGGAGAACCTGGATGATATAGGACTCCCATTTCCCCCTGAGCTCCTCTATTTCCAGTTTCCCTTCCCCTGCCAGTCTTCCTATAAGGCTGCTCTTCCCTATAGTGCCTACAAAAATTGTTTCTTTACTTAGATCAGCCAGTTTATTCTTAATCACCGGTCCCTGTCCAGTTACTGCCTGAATATCTTTCTGCAAATCTCCCGCTGCTCTCTGTACTCCCCAGTGATCTCCTTCATCTACATAAATATCAGCGACAAATGCATTTTCAGCAATTATAAAGTCAACTGCTTTTCTTTCTTCCTTCTTGAATACGATCATTTCTCCATCTCCTTTTCCGTATATTTTCAGGTAAACTTAAATAGTAAACCTGTTGATCAGTTCCCTGAGATCATCAGCCATAGCTGAAAGTTTTGTTGCTGCCTCAGAGATTTCGTCAATAATTCTAGCCTGCTCTTCATTGGATTTTGCTGCATAATTGGCTCCTTCAGCATTTATCCGGGCAATCCGGTGTACATTATCAACCACTTCTGCAATCTGCTGGCTGCTCAGCCGCTGATCCTCAATACAGCTATTAATTGTTTCCGCATCTTTCTTGATCTGTTCTACTGCTGCCAGGATCTCCTCAAAGGTCTTCTGGGCAATGGTTACCTCTTCTTCTCCCCTCCTGGCCAGTTCAGTACTTGCACCCATGGAGTTTTCTACCCTGCTCATAGCCTCGTTTATCTTCTTGAAGATATTATTAATCTCCTGAACTGATTCATTGGACTGATCCGCCAGTTTTCTGATTTCTTCAGCTACTACGGCAAAACCTCTACCGGAATCTCCAGCCCTGGCTGCCTCAATGGCAGCATTCAGTGATAGAAGTGAGGTTTCCTCATTAATATAGTTAATGGCTTCAACAATATCATTGATGTTGTCAATCTGTTCTCTCAGCTGATTTACTTCATTACCGGTATTATCAACTTCATTAAGGATATTCAGGATATTCTGGCTCACCCGGTTAATTACATTAATACCCTGACTGGACTTTGCACTGGCCTCTTCTATAGCCAGGGCGACCTTATTGGAAGCTTCCACAACATTGTTGGCTTTCTCTTCTACTTCTTTGAGGATTTCCCTGGTCTTTTCCGCCTGCCTCAATTGTTCCTCTGTACCAGTAGCAATCTCTTCACTGGTTGCTGCCACTTCTTCGGAAGCGGCACTGGCTTCCTCAGAGTTGGCAGACAATTCCTGGGACATGCTGGTAACATTCTCGGAAGCAAGATTTATCTTGCCGACCAGGTCCCGCAGGCTTTCCACCATGTTATTGAAGTTCTCCGCCACATCTGCAATCTGGTCCTTTGTATTTGTCTCAACAGCAATCTGCAGGTTGCCTCCCGCAATCTTACGGGTTGCCTCGATAACAGAAGCCAATGGTTTTGTAATACTCCTGGTTATTATGGAGACTATTAATAAGGATATAACTATAAAGATTATGGCATTAATTAAATAATCCTGTTGAATACCAGCAATAAAGGTATTCATTCTTTCCAATGATCTGATCATGGTAATATATCCTATGGGTTCTTTATAGAAGTTTCTGATGGGGATATAGCCAACCAGATAATTTTTAGTAACAGGGACAGTCTGGGTTTCAAATTCATCAACCTGAACACGGGACTGTGTCGTAATCTCCCTCATAGTGATATATCTTTCCAGTTCTTTATTTTCAGTAAAAATCTTGACAATTTCTTCATCTACCAGATCAGTTCTACTCAGGGTCTGGTTAGAAAGTGTTTCCTCAATATTATTAATCAATCCATCGGAAGAACCCATATAAATATTGGAATCAAACAGTTTTTCACCGGCATAGATCTGAACGATATGCTCAAATCTTTTCGGAAGTATCTGAGTGAAAAGATCTCTGGTAGCATATTTCTTTCCACCAATTACTACCCCGGAACGCCTGCTGAAACCACCCGGGGTAATCTTTGCTATGGTTGTTACCCTCAGGAAATGATCTTCAGGATTCAGCTCTTCTATATATTCTTCCAGGGTCATTCCTGCTTCCCGCAATTCTTCCTCTGTTATCTCCATATCAATATTACGGTCAAAAATGGTAAAGAAGGAAAACCTCATCGGGGTTGGGAATGATGCCACCTGTTTATAAAGGTCATTTATTCTTTTATCCTGGCTGTAAACTGGCCTGAGGGAATGGCCATATTCAGCAATTATATTAAACTGATTATCCCTGATCTCTGCACCAAATAGTCCTTCCGTAACTTTTTCAGAAAAAATCAATTCTCCCTGTGTCAGAAGTTCTTCATCGGGATTTGAGACTCTGGTTAAATTAATGATTTCATCCATACCAGAAACATTATTAAAATATCTATCATTGTTAGTTAACAGAATATCTAGATTTTTCTTCATCCTGTCTAGCTCTATTTCCAGTAATTCCTTTTCATTTTCCAGAGCATAAGATGAAAAATTACCGGTAGATTGATAGGTAATAATTCCAACGATAGAAATAATCAAAAGCAATATGAAAAAGATTAATCTTTTTCCTATCTTTACCCTCGTAACGATTAGAATTGCAGAGCGATCAAGAAAGGCAAATAACTTAATGATTAATTTAAACAGAAAAACAAAAGGAAAACTGAGAAACTTAAAAATCCTTTTAATTATCCCCATTCTTTATCCTCCTTCTTTAGATAAAGCTTGTTATAAACTATCAGCCAAAAGACGTAATGTAACTACACAATGTTGGGGCAATGAAAGAATCATCTCTTCATTAACAGGGCCTTCATAAGCAAATTTTTTCCCTTCTTTTAGAAAGACAGATGTATATATCTCTGATTCTGAAAACATATAGCCTGGTATATTTAATTTGATTTCTTGTTCTACAACGAGAGTGTTAATCCCTACAATAATTAATTCCTTTTTATCGGGAGATATATAGGCGGAAACCTTGACCCTATTATGGCCTTCATCAACATCCACCCGGTAAAAACCTGATTTTATAAATCCGGAAAAATGTTTGAAGGCATAATATTCATCTGTCCTGTAAAATCCCTTTTCAGTCCTCCACTGATATTTAAAATAAGGGCTTTCCAAAAATACGAGTCCATCATTATCCCAGATCAAATCCCAGTAAAAGTAGGCGTTGACATTTTCCTCTACCAGGGAAGTATGTATTAACCAGGCTGTCTTTAAACCATCGTCCCCCCGTTCAAACTCGGTCTGGAATTTCGGCTTGTCTTTATAATCTTCTGCCAACTTATTCATCCCATAAGTAAAAGTTGCCGGATTGGCATAATCCCCGCCGCGGTAAAGATGATGGGCTATGGCATAAACATAATCCAGATCCATATGTTCCAGGTATTTGTAAAACTCGGTATAGCCTATACCTATTGTCTCCGGTCCCAGCAGCAAGGGGGGATTTTCCATCTCCTGATGAAGCTTCTTGTAGACAGCTGCCAGGGCTTTATCATAACCGGCCAGTTCTTCTGTCTCTGTAGGAGCAAATACACAGCTGTTCCAGGTTGCCTCATAATCAGGTTCATTTTGAATACTTATGTAATCCGGCACAATCCCCGCCTCTGCATAGGCCAGCAGGGACTGATACCAGTATTCGGCAAATTTATCATAGGCATATTCACCGTTTTCCTTAATCAGGGTACCACCGTGGAGATGGGCATTGCTCTTCAAGTCCTCCGGTGGTGTCCAGGAGCTTATCAGTATCTTAATGGGACGTCCCAGGGACTTCTCTGCCTCCCGGATTATCTCGGCCTCATACTGGCCAACCCTCTCCCTCTTGCCATACCAGTTCTGCAGTCGTAGAAAGTCCAGGTCAAGCTCCTTGAACATCACATCATAAAGCTCAGCCTTGTTGGGATGGGCTGTCACATAATTTTCATACCAGGCTATGGAAGCCCCAAAGCCCTCTATCACCTGATGGGGTTTATTAATATTGATAGTATATTCATGGGCTGCCTCAGCAGAATATGTAAAAAATAAAAGGATGAATAATAAAATAAAAAATAAAGAAATATGATTCCTCCTCATTAATTAATACCACCTTTTTATTAACTAATAAATCAAATAAATACCTTAAATATTCTTATATAACAGGCAGAAAGCACACTTAGCTTTCTGCCCGTTATATACAGCTAATTGATTCAACTATGTTTAAACATTATTCTACAACATCTATGCTGTCAATATAGATTGTTCCTGATAGTTTTTCTGGATTAGATGGCGGTGCGATCTGTATACCTAATTTGTATATTTCTTGTACACCTTTATTTGGATTCTCTCTCATATCTACTTCTAGTTCAATCCATTTATCATACTCAATAGCTTCAGGTAATTTACTATTCCAATCCCATGCTTTTGTCTGGACAAAAGCCTGGAAAAATTCAAGGCCTGATTCTTCCGGTACATAGACCCTGAATTTATAAACACCATAATCGTCTGAGTTCAGGTTTTCTTTAAATATATCTATATTACTTGCTTCAGTAGATGTAAAATAATAATCAATTTTTAAGGATTGTTTACCTGCATATACTATTTCGGTGCTATTTGAAAGCTTTGCATTTACTGTGCTGGCATCGCCTTCGTA
>JANWJZ010000039.1 GCA_025451675.1 Halanaerobiales bacterium
ATGGTGGCCAGTCCTTAAGGCAATACCATCCAGATCAACGATACTGGCCAGGTCATGGGGATGGATTCCCTCAACATTGAAGGAGATAATCCCTCCCCTGCCCTCCAGATCAGAGGGGCCGTAAAGGATAAGATAGGGAATGCGCTGCATCCTTTCCAGGGCATAGGCAGTCAATTCCATTTCATGTTGATGGATTTTATCCATACCGATGCTGTCTAAATAATCGATGGCTGCTGCCAGGCCGACAGCTCCCTCCACATTCTGGGTCCCGGCCTCAAATTTCTCCGGTAAGGGAGCAAATGTGGCTGTATCTTCCGTAACATACTCGATCATGTCTCCGCCCCTCAAAAAAGGAGGCATCATCTCAAGCAACTCTTCCTTAGCATAAAGGACACCGATTCCCATGGGGCCCAACATCTTGTGGCCGGAAAACACATAGAAATCTGCATCCAGTTCCTCCACATCAACCCTCAGATGGGGAATACTCTGGGCACCATCAATAAGGACCAGGGCTCCCTTTTGATGGGCATAATCAATGATTTCCCGGACAGGAAATATGGTACCAAGGGCATTGGACATATGGGTCAGGCAGACCAATTTTGTTTTACCGGTAATCTTGCTTTTTACCTCATCCATACTCAACCGGCCGTCTTCATCCAGATACATATATTTCAGTCTGGCCTGGCGGCTTCTGGCCACCTGCTGCCAGGGCAGGATATTGCTATGGTGTTCTGCTATTGATAACACAATTTCATCATTTTCTTCAATGAAGTTCATCCCGTAACTATAGGCGACAAGATTGATAGCCTCTGTAGTATTCCTGGTGAAGATGATTTCCTTTGCCGACCTGGCCCTGATAAATTCCCTTACCTTTTGCCTGGCCCGGTCATATGATTCTGTAGCCTTTACACTTAAATAATGGGCTCCCCGGTGGGGATTACCATGGTTTGCCTCATTATATTTTGCTACTGCTTCGATTACAGAATATGGTTTCTGGGTAGTGGCAGCATTATCCAGATAGATCAATTCCCGGCCATTGGCCTTTTCCTGAAAGACCGGAAAATCCTTTTTCAGTAGATAAGGATCGATTTTATTATCCTTATATAAATATTTTAAGGCAACTCTACTCATCATAGAGCCTCCTCTGGATTTCTTCATTGATAATCTCCCTGATCTCCAGCAGGGGTATCCTCTCAATGAGGGGATTCAGGCTTGATTCCACCAGAACCCTTCTGGCTTCACTTAAAGAAAGCCCCCTGCTCATTAAATAATATAGCTGTTTATCGCTGATCCTCCCTGCACTGGCTGCATGTTCGCCACTGACATCCTCTTCGCCGCAGTAGAGGGCCGGGATGGTCTCTGATCTTGCCTCTGGGCTGAGTAAGAGAACAGTTTCCTTTTCAGAACCATCAGCCCTGACTGCCCCGGTATTGAAAATCAGATTACCCCGGAACATCTTCCTGGCCTTATCCATCAAAACCCCTCTGCTTTCAATCCTGCCCAGGGAGCGGGCACCGGTAAGTTCCATTGTATAATTCAGATCAAAGTCCCTCTCCTGGTCAACAAAGTATATTGAAGATAAAAAGCCGCCACTGCCATAACCTTTTAATTCGGTGTGGTAACTGGAAATACTCTCCCTGCTTCCTACCTCTATTGTGTACCAATTGATCTCTCCAGCTCCATAAACCTCTGCAGTATTATAATCAAGATTAAGGGAACTATTATTTCCCCTCTGCAATTTAATGATATTGGCCACCGCATTATCCGCCACTTGGATTTCTGTTACCCTGCTGTGGATTGTTTCTGATTCATCCTCATTACTATAATCAAAAACAATTGTAGCAGCACTATCCTCTCCCAGGAAGATATAATTATATTCATTGATTCTGCTTCTTTTATTACTGCTGTACTGATTTATGATTAAAGGCCTATCCAGCTTATATCCCTTCAGTATTTCAATATGATATCCGGCATTTATGAAAGAATAAAGAGAGAAAAATCCTTTAATTTTCTCTACCCTTTCAGCTTTCCCCGCAATGTATTCTACATCCAGGAAGGGAGACAACAGTTTCCTGGTTTCACCGCTTCTGATAATTAAACCCTCTCCACTAAAATCTATCCTGCTTCCATCCAGTTCAATTTTTCCCGGATACACATTTTTACCTAAATCTGTCTGGCTCATCAATATATCCACTATATTCTCCCCCCTCTAACCAATAGTACCTTCCAGCTCTATTTTTAGAAGATTATTTAATTCAACGGCATATTCCAGCGGAAACTCTTTAGCAATGGGTTCCACGAAGCCCCTTACTATCAGAGCCCTTGCCTCTTCCTCACTGATACCCCTGCTCATCAGGTAATAGATGGCCTCTTCGCTAATCCGTCCGACTTTGGCCTCATGGCCGAAGTCCACCTGGTCATTCCTGATATCAATAACCGGCACGGTATCCGATCTGGAATGGCTATCCAGCATCAGCGATTCACAGGAAACTGAGGCTTTGCTATTCACAGCCTCCGGCAATACCTTAACCAGGCCCCGGTAGAAGACCTTACCTCCATCCCTGGCTATAGATCTGGAATTGATTGTAGATGTAGTACCCGGGGCAGCATGCAGAATCTTGGCCCCAGTATCCAGTATCTGTCCTTTACTGGCAAAGGAAATGCCCGTAAATTCTGCCCTGGCTCCCTCTCCCTTTAAAATACTCATAGGATAAAGCATGGATACCTTTGAACCAAAAGAACCGGAAATCCACTCAATCAGACCATCCTTTTCCACCAGGGCCCTCTTGGTATTCAGGTTATACATATTTTTGGACCAGTTCTCAATGGTACTGTATCTCAACCGGGCACCTTCCCGCACATATAATTCAACACAGCCGGCATGCAGGTTGTTTACTGAATACTTGGGTGCCGAACAACCCTCTATAAACTGGAGACTGGCTCCTTTCTCCACGATTATTAAAGTATGTTCAAACTGTCCCGCTCCAGGGGCATTTAACCTGAAATAGGACTGCAGGGGAATATCTACCTGTACTCCCTCCGGTACATAAACAAAGGAACCACCTGACCAGACTGCTCCATGCAGGGCAGCGAATTTATGATCTTCCGGCGGTACCAGTTTCATAAAGTGTTCCCTGACAATATCCTCATATTCCTGCAGGGCTGTCTCCATATCCATATAGATAACTCCCTGCTTTGCCAGCTCATCTCTCATATTCTGATAGACAATTTCGGAATCGAACTGGGCCCCTACCCCGGCCAGAGACTCCTGCTCCGCCTTTGGTATCCCCAGGGCAGTAAAAATCTCTTTAATCTCTTCCGGTACCTCATCCCAACTGTTCTGTTTCTTGAAATCAGGGTCTATATAGGTAATAATTTCATTAACATCTAAATCTGAAAGATCAGGTCCCCATTGCGGCATGGGTTTGGAATTATAAATCTCCAGAGACCTGAGCCGGAACTCCCTCATCCAGGCCGGTTCTTTCTTTTTCCTGGATATCTCTGTAATCAATTCTGCATTTAATCCCTTCCAGGTTAGTTTATTCCGGTAATCAATATCCTGCTTTAGATCAAAGAACAGGCGGTCTGGTTCCTGAATATCCTGTTTTGTCTTAGCCATTGTGAACCCCCTCCAGAGCAGTAAATCCGCTTTCCTCTATCTCTTTTGCCAGATATATATCACCGCTTTTAACTATCCTCCCGTCCATAAGGATATGGACATAATCAGCATCCAGATAATCCAGTATCCGGTTATAATGGGTAATGATCAAAAAGGCATTCTCTTCACTGGCAAACTTCTTAATCCCTTCGGTAACTATCCGGATGGCATCTATATCCAGCCCTGAATCTGTCTCATCCAGTATAGCCAGTACCGGTTCCAGAATGGCCATCTGTAAAATCTCATTCTTTTTCTTTTCTCCTCCGGAAAATCCATGGTTAAGATAACGTTCTGCATATTCCTCTTTCATATCCAGCATGGCCATCTTTTCCAACAATAATTTCCTGAATTGAAAGAAACCCTGTTCCTCACCTGTAACTGCGGCTTTAGCTGTACGCAGGAAATTCTCTACAGTAATACCGGGTATCTCTTCCGGATACTGGAAAGACAGAAATATGCCTTTTTTAGCCCTCTTATCTACCTCCAGCTCATTAATTAATTCACCCTGGAAAATAATCTCACCATCTGTAACCTCATATGTAGGGTTACCCATTATTACATTGGCCAGGGTAGATTTACCGGCACCATTGGGTCCCATTATTACATGAATTTCTCCTTTATTTATTGCCAGGTTGACGCCCTTTAAAATCTCTTTTCCTTCTACAACTACCTTTAAATTATTAATTTCCAATAGCTTTTCTCCCATTTTACTCAACTCCCTATTACTTTTTAAATTATCCTGTATTTATAGTATTCCTATCTTTTTACTCAACTTTTTATTATACAATACTACATTAGCCGGTTTTAGTCAAGTCGTATATAAAGAAAATAGGGTAACTTAACGTTACCCTATTTAAATTAAACCTATATATTTTTACAATCCTCTTACTTAAATTATATCTTGAACTTATTCAGATTAATCTCTAGCTGGTAAACTGCCTCATTGAGTTCTACAGCAAGCCTGGCCAGTTCATCGGCAGATGATACCTGCTCCTCACTGGCAGCACTTACCTCTTCTGTTGAGGCAGCTGCCTCCTGGGCTATCGAAGATATATTGATTATCTCATCTACAGCCTTGTTTTTGTATTCATCTATCTCGGTCATGGCATAGCTTACCTGATTTACAGTTCCTATTATCTTCTCCAGTGAGTCGATTATGCCCTTAAATGCTTTCTCTGTCTCCGCTACAGACAAACTCTGTTCATCAAATATTATACTGGCACTTTCTACTTCCTCAACTGCCTCCTGGGTCTCCTGTACTATCTCCCTGATTATGGAGGCAATAGTCCTGGTGGCATCACTGGTCTGTTCAGCCAGACGCTTGATCTCATCTGCAACTACCCCAAAGCCCTTGCCGGCTGCTCCCGCTCTGGCAGCCTCTATAGAGGCATTTAAGGACAGGAGGCTGGTCTGTTCACTGATTCCTTCAATCAGGTCAATTATCTTACCTATCTCCAGGGCCTTTTCGCTTAACTCCGTGATATCCTCCTGGACCTTCTTAAATTTCTCTAAGGCAGAACTACTCCTGGTATGGAGGGTATTAACTGTTTCACCGGCATTATTGCTGGTCTCTCTTATTTCTTGAGCAACCTCCATTACATCCTGAATATTGTCATTTACACCCATTATGCGTTTGGCCAGTAATTCCATTATCTCTGAACTGCTCTGGGCATCATCAGCCTGCTCCTGGGCACCTATGGCTATTGTCTCTATTGATTCAGCAATCTGTTGTGCTGTCGAATGGGCCTGTTTGGATACCTCTGTTAACACATCAGTATTCTTCAGGACAATTTCTCCAACTTTGCTGGTATTATTTATTAATTCCCTGATATTATTGATCATTTTATTGAAACTACTGGCCAGAAGGGCCAGTTCATTTTTACCCCTTAAATCTGATCTTACTGTTAAATCACCGTGTTCCACCTTGCTCATAAGGGCCATAATCTTCTGCAGTGGATTGGATATACCTAAAGAAAAGACAACACCCATTACTATAGCTACTAAGGCGCATATAACTCCCAGGAAGACCGTATTACGTCCTACTTCGTATATGTCGCCCAGGAGGGATTGTACAGGTATATTACTGATTAGTTGCCAGCCATTTTTAGCGGTTCCAAAAGAAATCAATTTATTATCTATAGCAACATAACTATTATCGACTTCCATATCCATATAACCCTGATATATGCTGCCTATCAATTCTTTTTCCTGAGTAGTTATAATAGTTCTATCCTGATTAATTAAAAGGACTTCAGCTTCTTCTCCAAAATTAGCACTGGTAACAATCCGCTGAAAAACATCACTGTTTATTACATAAATCAGAACCCCCAGGTTCTGTCTGCTCCTGAAATCAGTTAATTTTCTCATCAGATAGATATTTTCATTAATACCATTATAATTTGTTATCCAGACCGGCCTGCCGTCTTCAGCAATTACCATTTTGTAAAGGGCACTGTTGTTAAAGTTTTCACCTAATATCTCATTGGCTTTTTGTTCAGTAATCTCAGCAAAATATCTCTTTCCATCGTCCTTTATTATAATAATGCCACTGATATCATTATTAAATATAACCACATTATTTATAATATCACTAACTCTTCGATTGGTCTGATATTCTTCATAGGCATTGTTAAACTCGGTTTTGACCAACAGGCTCATCAAATCCTGATCGCCATAAAGGGACAAGGTTGAATTTTCCAGTTCTGCCAATTTTATATCGATTTTATCTATAACCTGGTTTACAATCTCCTGTGAGTAAAATCCTACCTTATCCTCTATGGTGTTTTTTGATTCCTGGTATGTAAAATAACCTATGACTGTTAAAGGTATAATGCCAATCAGTAAAAAAGCAATAATTAATAAATTTTTAACCTTCACTCTGGTAAAAGAAATATCAAATTTCCATTTTATCTTTTTTGCCCTGTTTTTTTTGCGAAAACTCTTCATCCAATTCTCCTTTCTTGCTTAGTTTGTTGTTATATTTTTTTCATAATTCATTAAATAATATAACAACGTTCATATGATAACATATTAAATTATTTTTTTCAATTTTTACTACTTTTTATATTTGCCAACATAAATTTTTCAGCCCATTTTTTCCTTCTCCATCTAAAAAGCATGGAAATTCCCCTGAGCCATTCATCAATTAAGTTGCCTAGCCAGATTCCTACCAGGCCATATCCTAAAACAATACCAAATATATAGCCACCCAACACCCCGAATAACCACATACTGAACATAGCCATAAGAACAGGGAAAATAACATCCCCCGCACCTCTTAGATTGCTAATCCACACAACATTAAAGGCCCTACCTGCTTCTAATAAAGCATCTATGAGCATTACTGGTATAGCTATCTTTATAATCACCGGATCATCAGTAAATATCCTTATTAGGTTTCTGGAGAATATAGCCATTCCACTACTGGCCAATACAGTTAAAAACATGGCAATTTTAAAATTCTGCAACCCTACATGATAGGCCTTTTCAACCTTTCCTGCACCAACTAATTGACCAATCATAATCTGACTGGCCTGACCAATGGAATTAAAAAATATCATAACAAAACGTGCAATAGTCATAACATAAGTTCTGGCAATATAGGCGTTATCACCCAGATATATTAATATAATACTCATTATAGCAGTCTGGGACAGGGTATAACACATACTTTCCATAGCAGACGGAAAACCAATTTTAATTAATCTTTTCAGTTCATTAACCGGTTTTTCCTTTAAAGATAAAAACATTTTCAATGGGAGTATTTTCTTAAACAGGAAAATAAGGGCTACGATAGTAGCAACAATCTTACTGAAAGCTGTCGCAATAGCAGCACCCATGACCCCCATTTCAGGAAAACCAAACAAACCGAAAATTAAAAGGGCATCGCCAACAATATTGATTATATTCATAAGCACAGTTATATACATGGTTTGCCTTGTATGACCATAACTTCTGATAATTGCTGTTACGGTGTTTAAGATAGCCTGAAAAAATAATGCTCCGCCAACAATTAGCAGATATCCTGAAGCATGGGTCATAAGAGCATCTGTAACACCCATTTTCGCCAGAATACTATTTCCAAAGAAAATCATGGTTAAACTGATAATTAAACCGAGAAAAAAATTTAAAAGCAGTGAAACAGAAGCTACTTTTTCCACATCTTTAAATCTCCTGGCACCAACATTCTGAGCGACAAGAACAGCTGTACCAGTAGAAACAATAGCAAAAATAATGTGCATATTTCCTATTAATTGATTTGCAGCTCCTACAGCTCCAGCAGCCATGTCATCATATTGGCTGAGCATAAAAATATCAGCAACTCCCAATAACATGAAAAGTAATGATTCAATAAGTATAGGGATTGCCAGTTGGTGTAACTTCTTTGTTTTCTCCATATTCTTCACCTCATCCATTATAACATATAGAAAAAATCCTATTTTAACTTAAAAACCTGATCTATACAAGATTAAGTTACAGTTAAATAAGATTCGCTATAATCAAATAAACTCCTCTATTTTGCGAAGCAAATTTCACAAAAAACAGGAGCCCGTTTAAAAAAAGCAGGTTCAAAAGAACCCGCTTTTTTTAAATAGACATTTATTTTGCTAATATATTAAATTAAAATTTTAAATTTACTCAAATTACTCTCCAATTCATCAACACTATCTTTTAGATTAGCAGCAAGCCTGGCTAACTCATCGGCTGAAGACACCTGTTCCTCACTGGCTGCAGTTACCTCTTCAGTAGAAGCGGCTGTTTGCTGGGCTATAGTAGATATGTTCAATATCTCTTCTAAGGCCCTGTTCTTATATTCATCTATCTCGGTCATAGCATTATTTACCTGATTTACTGCTTCAGTTATTTTCTGGAGAGAATCAATAATTCCTCTGAAAGCTTGATCTGCTTCCTGGACTGATAATTTTTGTTCATCAAAAATTACATTGGCATTCTCAACTTCTTGAACAGCATTCTGTGTCTCTTTAACTATTTCTTCCACTATGTTTCTTATAGTTTTTGTTGCTTCGCTGGTCTGTTCCGCCAGGTGTTTTATCTCATCTGCTACTACCCCGAAACCTTTTCCGGCCGCACCGGCTCTGGCCGCCTCTATAGAAGCATTGAGGGATAACAGGCTGGTCTGTTCACTGATTCCATTTATCAGGTCAACTATCTTACTAATCTGTAAGGCCTTCTCATTGAGATTTTTAATATCATCCTGTACCTTAGTAAATTTCATGGCAGAAGTATTACTTTTTTCATTAAGGACATTCATTGTTTCAGCTGCATTCCTACTGGTACTCCTTATTTCTCTAGCCACATCAAGTACTGCTTTAATATTTTCATTTACCCCGACTATTCGTTGGGCCAGTAATTCCATTATCTCTGCACTGCTCTGGGCTTCATCTGCCTGTTCCTGGGCTCCAATACTGATGGTTTCAATTGATTCCGATACCTGTTGTGCTGATGCATAGGACTGTTTTGATACTTCATTGATTACATTGGTATCCTGCAGGACTCTCTCGCCGATTTTACTGGTGTTTATTATTAATTCCCTGATGTTATTGACCATTTGATTAAAACTATTGCCCAGTTTTGCAATTTCGTTATTTCCTTTAAAAGATACACCAACAGTCAGGTCCCCATTTTCTACCCTGCTCATTGCTCCCATAATCTCCCGCATAGGATTTATTGTTCCAATGGATATCAACAGGCCGAGAAGTACTGCAACCAGAGCGCATAATAATCCCAGAAGGACTGTACTTCTTCCAATCTGATAAACATCCCCTAATAGTGACTCTACTGGTATAACACTGACTAAAGTCCAGTTATTGCTCGTTGTTCCATGGGCAATCAGTTCACCATTTATAGTGCTATTGCCCGCACTTACTTCCGGGTTGAGAAATCCTGTATAAGTAGTGCCCAGATTTTCACTATTCAAAGCATTTATTATTATCCTGTCTTCATTAAGAAGAAATACTTCTGCTCCTTCGCCAAATTGGGTACTGGCTATAATATCATTTATTACATCCCTCTTAATTACGTAAACAAGCAGACCCAGGGTTTTCTGGGATTGTATATGAGCAACCCTCCGCATGAGATAAAAATAGTTGTTGTTCTGATTATAATTAGTTACCCAGATAGGCCGGCCCCGGGCAGCAAGTACTTCTTCATAAAGACTACTATTGGTAAAATCAGTACCTAATAAATCTCTCACATCACTCTCATTAATCCTGGAGTAAAAATGCCTGCCATCTTCCCGAAACAAAACTATTCCATTGATATCCCTGTTAGCATAGGAAACTGTATCGATTTTTTCTTTAACTTTATTAAATGTCAATAATCGCTCATAGGGATTGGCGAATTCTTCTATGTCCAGAAGATTGGCCAGCTCCTGGTCGCCAATAATCAGCATCGATGATTGAACTATTTCCTCCAATTTATTCTCTATTTTATCAACTACCTGGCTCACTATTTCCTGTGAATAAAAGCCAACCTTTTGTCCGATAACTTCCTTTGACTCTTGATATGTAAAATAACTGACAATTGTAAGAGGGACAATACCAATTATTAAAAAAGATGCAATCAAGATATCCTTAACCTTTATTCTGGTAATCCTTATCCTGAACTTTCTCTTCTTTACCTTTTTCTTACTTTCTTTGTGCTTATTGAACTTAAATAGCTCCTTCAGCTTTTTCATTCTGACCCCCTCCTTCTATATAAGCAGCTATCCCTGGACTTATAAAACAATAGAATAAATTATTTATATAATTCTTCACAGGAAGTAATAAATCCTTCACAATTTTATTTTTTTTTGCTCTAGTTGCAATATATAAACAATTCTTTCTTTTGGTATAGGCAAGGCACTCACCAGGAGCGAAGAAAAGCCCTCTACCTGAGAGGGCTTTTTTTATTCTGGATATTTAATCAGTATCCTTAAGCTAATTCTCAATTGCCTGCCTGGCTCTATCAAGTTCTGCTTCAGGAACATATAGGGAAACACCGGTCTGGCTCATCCCTGCGTAGATTTTCATATACCCGCCACTATCAGGATATTGACGCAATACAGGAATATCCAATTCTCTCAGTATTGATTCGATAACCTCTGCTTCCAGGGAAGCAAAATTGCCCAATAAAACATAATTGCTTTCATTCATCTCCCTGCATCCCCTTTCTTTAGTGTAACTGTCCTCTCAATAATAATAAAACTATAGTCACCCCGTGTAAATGGACAGGGCAACTATAGCTCTTATTCATTTCCTTATTAATCTCCTCTCCACCCTGCACACAGAATTAATTATTATAAAACTTTTTCACTGCCAGTATAACCGGTAAGGAAAATATAATCGCTATTGTTGCAGTAAGAAAACCTTTAGCTATCAAGGCCAACAGAGTAGTCGTGGCAACACTGACACTGATATTCATGGCTTCTGCATAGGCCTCTACATATATCAGGTAAATCAGGCCTACGACGCCTATAGTATTGGTAAAGGAACCTGTTGCTATAGCTGCAGCAATAGCAATATTATCCTTTTTTATCTTTTTGCTCAAAAATCTATAGGCCAGATAAGCATTTATCCCGATCAAAACCCGCGGGAAAACCGCAACAACTGGATTGAGGAAAATAAAAGAAACCGGTGAGGGTGTTTTTACCGCTTCCAACATACTGAAAAGACCAAACAGTAAGCCAGTCAAAGCGCCAACTACAGGGCCTTCCAGAATTGCTCCTATAATTACGGGTATATGCATTATAGTGGATTTAAAGGGTGGTATAGGGATAAATCCCAATCCAGTTACTCCAAGGACAATGGTGACTGCAAATAAAAGCCCGATTACTGTAATCTCCCTTGTTTTAAACTCTCTCTTTTTTAATGCCATTCTCTCCATTTGAATACCTCCGTTCTCATTCCTTTTTGGATACAAGTCGGAAAACACCAGAGATGCAGGTGGAAAGAGAGATTTGTTAAGGAAACCGAGTCTGGCTTCTATGAGAATACCAGCTCAGGTTATATTATAACATATATATGTAATTATTAAAACATTTATTTCCATTTCAGTAATTGAAGGCTATTATAATTTTTTATGCATAAACCTTTAATTACCATGCTAAATTAAATGGCTTCGGGAAATAACTAAAAGAAGATGAATAATAGGAGGTGAAAAATTGTGAGTGTAGGCAAACAACTTCATCAGACCTTAGCCTCGTTACGCGGCGCTAAAGCTGATATGGAGGCTTATGCCCTTTCCACTGAAGATAAAAATGCCCAAAAATTATTTACAGACTGCTGTAACCAATTAGAAAATGTAATTAAAAGTTTCGAGGGAAGGGTCAACTATGTGGAACAGCAGGAACCACAATATAAAGTAAAACAGGAAATGCAAAAACAGAACAATCAGCAACAGAATAATCAGCAATAATATAAAATTATATTTCATATGAGTCAGGCCTCATTAGGCCTGACCTCTCTTACTGCCTGTCCTTTCCATTAACGTTCCTATAAAAACCTGCCATCATCCTTGGTATTTGACAGTTTATCTACATTTTTCCCCAACCAGCCGATTTTGACATTATCTCTCCGGTCAAATTCGGGCACATAGGGTTTAATATCAAGTAAAGGCGTCCCATCCAGGATATCCAGATCAGCAACATGTAGTATGTTCTCTTCAATCTTTAACAGGCGAACTATAGAAAGTCCAATAGGATTTGGACGGCTGGGAGCCCGGACAGCAAATATACCATGTACCTCGTTTTCCAGAAATGGTTTTACAATTAAAGATGCTTCTCCTGCCTTATGAAAATGATATAGTAGAATTAAATGTGAAAAACCATCCAGATCCTTTATGCCCTCTATATATTCTGGAAATAACTCAATCTTTCCCCTGGCTGTCCCTTCAGCCGTTGGTTGAATGGGGGTTCCTTTTGCTTCCTTAAAAGGGGATATTATTCTGCCGATAGGACTATAGACTATTTTATCCATCGTTCCTCTCCTTTCCTTTTGCTCTAATTATACTCTACTACAAAATACCAGGACTGTCTAACATATATCTTTTATTGGTACTGTAGCCTATTAAATAACTTTATGTATTTTTATAAAACACTGGTTATTAATTATAAAAGTTAAAATTATTAGCCAGCTCCAGCGGGATAGGCTACTGTATAATTGACAGTTTCTATTCTGAAAGGTATAATAATTAGTAATTAATTACATAGGACAGGAAAAATTTATTTTCAAGGAGGCAAAAATGAGTAAAGAAATTTATAACCCGTATCATACGGCTCAAAAACAGTTTGACAGTGTGGCGGAAAAAATCGGGCTGGATCAGGATATGCGTGAATTTTTACGCCAACCAATGAAAGAATTCCATTTTACTATCCCGGTAAAGATGGATGACGGTAGTACAAAAATCTTTAAGGGATACAGGATACAACACAATGATGCCCTGGGCCCGGCAAAAGGAGGTATCCGCTTCCACCCAGAGGAAACCGCAGACACAGTACGGGCTTTATCAATGTGGATGACCTGGAAATGTTCCCTCCTGGGCCTGCCCCTGGGCGGAGGTAAAGGGGGCGTAGTCTGTGACCCGAGACTTTTATCAGAAAGGGAACAGGAAAGGCTCTGCCGTGGATATGTAAGAAATCTATTCAAAAATATGGGCCCCACCATCGACGTTCCAGCTCCGGATGTAATGACAAATGCCCAACACATGCTCTGGATGCTTGATGAATATGAAACTATTGCCGGGGGAAAATACCCTGGAGTAATCACCGGCAAACCGGTTGCAATGGGCGGCTCACTGGGGCGGACTGAAGCTACAGGCTTTGGTGTTATTTATGTACTCCGTGAATCACTGAGAGAACTGGGCATAAATATAGGGGAGACAACTGCTGCCATTCAGGGTTTTGGTAATGTAGCCAGACATGCAGCCCTGAAATATACAGAACTAGGCGGCAAGGTACTCATAGTTTCCTGCTGGGATAATAATGATAAGAAGGCATACAGTTTCTATAAAAAAGACGGGCTTGACATTGAGCAATTAATTGCCATAACAGATTCTTTCGGTACCATTGATAAGGATAAAGCCCGGAATCTGGGTATTGAAATTCTGCCAGGAGATGCCTGGATAGAACAGGATGTAGATATCCTCATTCCTGCCGCCCTGGAAAATCAGATCACCATCGATAATGTCAATAAGATCAGCGGACAGGTAAAAGTAATAGTAGAAGGTGCCAATGGACCAACCTCCCCGGAGGCAGACCAGGTACTCAGGGAGAAAAATATATTTGTTGTGCCCGATTTTCTGGCCAATGCCGGCGGGGTTACCTGCAGCTATTTTGAACAGGTCCAGTCCAACAGTAATTTCTACTGGGAAAAGGATGAGGTACTGGAAAAACTGGATAAGAAAATGACTTCTGCCTTCAAGGACGTTTATGCCCTGGCCCGGAGAGAAAACCTCTACATGCGGGATGCTGCCTATGTAATTGCCATCAACAGGGTAGCTCAGGCTGTAAAATTGCGGGGCTGGATCTAAATATCGGAGGTAGGAAGCCGGAAGTAAGAGTTAGTAGGTAAGAAGTAGGAAGTAGGAAGTAAGAAATAAGAAGTGAGAACAGGAATTTTTGAAAAGGTATTGACAAATAATTTTAAATAAGGTACACTATGTTAAAGATTTCACAAATACTCAGTAATTTTGAGACCTATTTCTTAAAATTACTGAATATAAATATTACCGAATATATATATTAATACCTGACAGGGAAGAATTTCTGACCTGAAAGGGAAAAAGTATGTGGAACCGTTAGCTATTTTACTGCCTTTCTTTATAGCTATTGGTCTAACATTTTGCTTTTTAAAGCTCCCTTTCAGGGGGCTTTTTTTAATGCGCTAAAGTTTTACAAGAATACTCAAATTAATTTAAGGAGGTAATCTATTATGGAAGAAAAAATTGCTGTCATTGGGGCCGTTCTGGATAATCCCCGGGAAACCCAAAATGAGTTCAACGATATCGTTGCTGAATATAGAAACCTGGTACGGGGCCGGATTGGTATCCCCCTCCTGGATAAGGGTATTTCAGCAATTGCCCTGATTGTGATCGGCTCCCTCGATGAAATCAACAGTCTGACAGGAAAATTGGGAAAAATCGATGGTGTGAATGTAAAAACATCTATTTCCAAAAAGGAAATTTAAAAAGGAAATATCAATATGAGTGCAAAGCTGCTTATTTTACTGGAAAAAGTCTATAGAGAAAACTACTTAAATAAAGAAGAACTTGAGTATATACTGGACAATATTACCTATGAAAGAGCCGGACCCCTCTTCGCCTATGCCACTCAAACCAGGATGAAAATCTATCAGGACAGGGTTTTTCTCCGGTCCCTGGTGGAAATCTCCAATTGCTGTAAAAACAATTGCCTCTATTGTGGGATTAGAAAAGATAATCCCTACCCCGAACGCTACCGTCTCCTTCCTGACCAGATTCTGGACTGCTGCCTCTCAGCCTATCAGCAGGGTTACAGGACCTTCGTCCTACAGGGCGGCGAGGATAATTTTTTTACTACTGAGATGCTGGCAGCAATCATCAGGGAGATAAAAAGAAATTTTCCTGATATGGCCGTCACCCTTTCCCTGGGAGAACGTTCCAGGGAGGATTATCAGGAGTTTTTTCGGGCTGGAGCAGACCGTTATCTTTTAAGGCATGAAACCATCTCGCCGGAACTTTACCGGAGATATCATCCCGGAATGGAACAGGAAAAGAGAATCCAGGCTCTCCGGGATTTGAAAGAAATCGGTTATCAGGTAGGAGCAGGTTTTATCGTCGGCCTGCCTGGCCAGGATAATAAAGTCCTGGCTGAGGAACTTCTTTTCTTAAAGGAATTTAAGCCGGCCATGGTAGGCATTGGTCCACTGATTCCCCATCCTGAAACACCCTTAGCAGGTATTAAAACAGGCTCTGTTGAGAAAACCCTGATTCTCCTTGCCTTGATCAGGCTATTACTACCGGAAGTACTTTTACCTATAACCACTGCAGTCAATACCCTGGATAAAATGGGCTGGGAAAAGGGATTAAAGGCGGGGGCCAATGTCATTATGCCTGTCATAACGCCTGCCTCGCATAGGAGTAAATATGAGATTTATAAAAATAAGGGGAGTGTCGATGGCAGTAAATTAACTGAAATTAAAGACAGGATAGAAAGGGCAGGTTTCCGGGTAGACATGGGCAGGGGGGATAATCCCCTCTGGTCAAAGGAAATTTGATTGTACTGTCTGGCAGATAAGTTTAATTTTAATTAATAATAAGGAGGCTTACCTGATGAAGGATTTTATTGATGATGCCAAAATACAGACTTTACTGGAGGAAGCCAGGGATCCTGATCCCTCAGAGATCAGGGAGATACTGGCAAAAGCCAGAAGTAAGAAACGCCTGGAGCCTGAGGAAACTGCTAAATTGCTCCAGGTAGAAGATCCGGAATTACTGGAAGAAATCTTTCAGCTGGCTGGCGAACTGAAGAAAGCCATCTATGGTAACAGGATTGTTTTCTTTGCTCCTTTATACATCGGAAACAAATGTATCAATAACTGTCTGTATTGCGGATTTAGAAATAGTAATAATGCCATAGATAGGGTCACCCTGAGTATGGAAGAACTGGAAAGGGAAGTAATTACCCTGGAAAAAGAGGGACATAAAAGGCTGATCCTGGTCTATGGAGAACACCCTGATTATGATGCGGATTTTATCTGTAAGACCATGGAAGTAGTCTATAATACAAAAATTGAAAATGGCGAAATCCGGCGGGTAAATATCAATGCTGCTCCCATGGATGTAGAGGATTATAAAAAACTCCTGGATACAGGCATCGGAACCTTCCAGATCTTCCAGGAAACCTATCACCATAAAACCTATTCCCTCCTCCATCCGGCAGGTGACCGGAAAGCTGACTACCAGTGGAGGCTTTACGGACTGGACCGGGCCATGGAGGCTGGTATAGATGACGTGGGTATAGGTGCCCTCTTCGGCCTCTATGACTGGAAGTTTGAAGTACTGGGCCTCCTCTATCACAGTATCCACCTGGAGGAAAGATTCGGTGTTGGCCCGCATACCATCTCCGTCCCCAGGATTGAGCCGGCCCTTAATACACCATTTTATAGAAATAATAAGTACCATGTAAGTGACCAGGATTTTAAAAAGCTGGTGGCCATCCTGCGCCTGTCAGTACCATACACCGGTTTAATCCTTACCGCCCGTGAAAATGCAGAAATCAGAAAAGAGGTAATCCCTCTGGGTGTTACCCAGATTGATGCCGGCTCAAGAATCGGTATCGGTGCCTATAGCAAAAGCCAGGCCCTCCTGCCGGAAAAGGAACAATTTCAGTTAGGCGATATCCGGTCTCTGGATGAAGTCATAGGGGAACTTGCTGAACAGGGTTATGTGCCTTCCTTCTGTACTGCCGGTTACAGGTGCGGCAGAACCGGTGAATATTTCATGAAACTGGCTAAAACCGGCCTGGTGCAGAATTACTGCCTGCCCAATGCCCTCCTGACCTTCAAGGAATATCTGGAGGACTTTGCTTCAGAGAAAACCAGGGAAATCGGCGAAAGGCTTATAAGAGAAAATCTGGAGGAAATAGGGAAAAAGGATCCGGCACGGAGAAACTTTGTCGAAGAAAAACTACAACTTATTGCGCAGGGTGCCCGTGACATCTATATCTAGAAAAGAAAGGCAGGTTGGTTATCTTGAACAAAACACCCCAGGCAAATAGAATCCATATCGGTATCTTTGGTAAAAGGAATGTGGGAAAATCCAGCCTGCTGAATGCAATATGCGGCCAGCAGGTCTCCCTGGTCTCCCCTATCCAGGGGACCACCACAGATCCCGTAAAAAAAGCCATGGAATTAGTTCCTGTCGGGCCGGTACTATTTATTGATACTGCCGGGCTGGATGACAGCGGAGAGGTGGGTAAACTAAGGGTGGAAAAAACAAAACAGATCATGCAAGAAGTTGATCTGGCCCTTTTTGTTATGGATGTAAATGACCCTGACCTGGAACTCTTTAATAAAATCATCAATGAATTCAAAAAACTTGATATCACTTTTCTTACTGTTTTCAATAAAATTGATACAGTCGGAAAAGAAAAAATCGAAGAGCTTAAAACAAAATTTCCCGGGGCCCTTTTTGTCTCTGCAAAAAATCCAGATAAGATTCAGGAATTGAAGGAAGCCCTGGCCGGTATAATAAAAGAAAGGGAAGAGAGAAATTCATTAATTGCTGATCTCCTCCCTCAAAACAGCAAGGTCATTCTGGTAATCCGCATTGACGAGGCAGCCCCTAAAGGCAGGCTGATTTTACCCCAGGTCCAGCTGATCCGGGATTGCCTTGACCATGGAATCAAATGCTATGTAGTGAGAGATTCAGAGCTGGAGTCTGCCCTCAATGATATTAAAGGTGTCGATCTGGTTATTACAGATTCCAGTATCTTTAAAAAGGTAGCAGAGATAGTACCGGAATCAGTTCCCCTGACCTCTTTCTCTATCCTTTTTGCCCGTTATAAAGGGAACCTGCACTTATTACTGGAAGGGATAAAAAAACTGGAAGAGTTACCGGAGGAAGCCAGGATTTTAATTGCCGAAAGCTGTACCCATGCTGTTACCTGTGAGGATATCGGCCGGGTAAAGATTCCTGCTTTATTGAAGAAACATCTTAAGAAAAAACTGACCATCGATGTGGCCAGCGGCCAGGACTTTCCTCAGAATATCACCGATTATGACCTGGTCATCCATTGCGGTGCCTGTATGCTCAATAAAAAGGCCATGGTAAACAGGTTGAAAAAATGCCAGGAAAAAGGGGTAGCCGTTACAAACTATGGGATGATACTGGCCCATTTCAGTGGAATACTGCAGAGGGCTACAGAGATATTTTCTTAATACCTATCCAGGGCATCATAGATGACCGGCAGGTCCCAGTTGGTGATAATCCCCAGGAATTCCTCATCATCCCTGCCATTTTCGGTGATTATTATCGCTTCCAGCTTTTTAGGCGTATTCTTGTAATCATCAAATATATCCAGGACTTCAACAAAATTTGTCCGGGCAGGGATAAAGAGACAGACATTACTGCTCTCCCTGTATTTTAATACCTCAACAATGCTTACATTATCAATCTGGCCTGAATCCGGTTTAACATTTGAACCCAGCCATCTAACGATGGTATTTGAAGTCAATAAATCAAGATAGTTACCATCTTCATCTAGGATGGGAATCTGGGTAACAGATTTTTTTGTCATCAGGCTGACTGCATCGAATATAGTATCAGTATTACGGAGAGTGATGACCTTTTTCGCAAAAGTAGGTAATACCTTTGGCGGATCCTTTAATAACCTTTCTATCTTCTGGATCAGTTCAACTGTCCCATCATGGGGTTCAGCAATAACCTGTCCATTATAACGCTCGTGAACGATGGCATTTCTAAGATCCTTCAATTCCAGAAGATCTGCCTTATATTGCCGGACGATACTATTGGTCCTGCTGGCCTTATTGACCAGATTGGTAAAGCTTTCATGTTTATATGTATTGGTATACCTTTGCAAATAGCTTTCTATCTCACTGAAGGAATTGAGGAACAACAGGGAGTTCTTCAAACTTATCACCCTCTGATATAATTATATACTTATATTAGTAATTTCAACAAAAAAGGAGAAATTCCTTTACCATTCTCTGTAGGCTATACACAAAAAAACTCCATCTTTTCAAAGATGGAGTTTTTTCAGCTTAAGGAAGAAGATTTATTCCGCCAATTCAAGGGCAATTTCTATCATATCAGTAAAGGTCTTTTCTCTCTCCTCAGAACTGGTAGCTTCCCCGGTTACCAGTGAATCACTGACTGTAAGTATCGCCAGGGCCTTTACACCATACCTGGCAGCTAGAGTATAAAGCTCTGCTGTTTCCATCTCCACTGCCAGTACCCCGTATTTATTCCATAATCTCCAGCCTTCTGGATCATCCTCATAGAAAAAGTCTGAACTGAGGACATTGCCTACTTTGACCCCAATTCCTTTTTTTCCGGCAACCTGGTATGCTTTTAGAAGTAGGTCAAAATTGGCGGTTGGGGCAAAATCTGCTCCGTTAAAGCGGATTTCATTCATTTTCGAAGTAGAACAGGCCCCCATGGCCAGGATTATGTCCCTGATCTTAACCTCTTCATTCATCGAGCCACAGGAACCGACCCTGATCAGGTTTTTAACTTCATATTCTGTAATTAATTCGGTTACATATATGGAATGAGAGGGCATCCCCATCCCGGTTCCCTGGACAGAGATTCTTTTACCCTTGTAGGTACCGGTATAACCATACATTCCCCTGACTTCATTATAACAGATGCTGTCCTCTAAAAAATTTTCAGCAATGAATTTTGCCCTCATGGGGTCTCCGGGCAAAAGGATTGTACTGGCTATGTCCCCTTTCCTTGCTCCGATGTGAATACTCATTTGTAATTCCCCCTCTTATAATTTATTATCTACAATCTATTGTTCCTTCCAGCTATATCCCTTAATCTCTTCTCTTTCCAGGAACCAGTAATCAAGTTCTTTGATCTCTGGACAGGAACCGGCAATCCTTATACTGATAATTGCTTCGTTATTTATTATATTTTTTTCTACATGGCTTTCCTTGATATCACAACCCTGCTCTGCCAATTTATCGTTTATTTCCTGATAAAAATCCAGCTTATCTAAATCCAGTTTAAGGCTTAATTCCTGGTGTATTATCTTTTTCTTGCCAAACTCAAGGCTGGAAAGAAAGAAAAGAGAGAAAAAGACAATCAGGGTACCAATAATTGCTGTAAAGTAAAAACCGGCACCGACAGCCAGGCCTATAGCAGCAGTAGTCCATAAACTGGCTGCTGTTGTCAGTCCTTTTACAGTTGAACCCTGGACCAGGATTGTACCGGCACCGAGAAAACCAATCCCGCTAATAACCTGGGCAGCAATACGTGCCGGATCAGCTTCTGGATATATTTCATGCAGCAATATGGAGACAATCATTACTATGGTTGAACCAATGCCCACCAGTATATGGGTACGGAAACCGGCAGGCCTGCCCTGCTTTTCCCGGTTCCAACCGATAATACCAGCCAGTAGTAAGATCATTACAATTTTTATGATAATTTCCTGCACAGCATCACCTCCCGCCAGTTAAAGCTTCAATGGCTATCTCTATCTCTGCCTCAATGGCTTTGTCAACTTCACCCCGATAGGGATTATAAGCTTCAGCATCGAATTCTATGGACATCCCGTCTATGGCAAATATGGCCGCTGCTTCAACACCATGTAAGCTGGCGATAACAAAAAGGGCGCTTGCTTCCATCTCGACGGCCAGGACATTGGCCTGGCTGTAATATTTATTGGGTAGTCCATTTAAGCCTGGATAAAAGGCGCCTACAGTTAAGACAATTCCCGTACTGGTTTTAATTCCTAATTTTTCCGCAGTACTCTCCAGTCTGTTAGTTAATCTGAAACTGGCAATAGCCGGATATGGGAGGTCAACCAGCTGCTCAGTTAAGCCATCTTCCCTTACTGCTCCACTGGCAATAACTATATCACCATCTACAATATCTCTGCTGAGGGAGCCTGCAGTTCCGACCCGGATTATTTCCCGGGCCCCACCTCTGATTAACTCCTCAAAACAGACTGCTGCTCCGGCTGCCCCTACTCCGTGGGAAACCACTGTAACCTCCACTCCA
The DNA here is from genome assembly GCA_025451675.1 of Halanaerobiales bacterium. Lineage (GTDB taxonomy): Bacteria > Bacillota > Halanaerobiia > Halanaerobiales > DTU029 > DTU029. The sequence continues at coordinate 21,386 of JANWJZ010000039.1, forward strand.
TTTTTAGAACCATTGAAGAGACGGTACTCTCTATTGTAGCCTATTTCTTTTGCCTTATCCAGTTTTGCAGCAATCTTCTCAGCCCGGGCTGGATCACCGCAAACCAGTACTTTTTCATTTATATATTTTTTATCAACCTTTAATATTGGTAAAATATCTTCTTTCATTGCCCATCACCCCATGTATTTTCGCTATCTCTATAGAAACATTATCCTTAATTTTATTCTACCAGATTACGGCTAATCCTGCAAAATTTCAGGAATAAATATACTCTTAGCTACGCCCGAGTAAATAGGTACCCATATTAAATATAGGGTTATTTTTCAATAAAGGCAATTCTATATAAAAAGTCGTTCCTTTTCCTTTAAAAGTATCAAACCAGACTTTCCCCTTATGTATTTGTGTAATCGTAAAATCAACCATATACAGGCCAAGTCCGGTCCCTTTTGAACTCACAAATGGTTGAAATAGGCTGCCCTGTATTTCTTCCGGTATTCCAGGGCCGTTATCCTTAATAATAACCAAAGCTTTATTCCATTTCTTTTCAAGATAAATGCTTAATTTACCACTCTCTTCTATAGCATCGATGGCATTTTTTAAAATATTATAAATAGCCCTTTTAAACATGGATCTTTCCAGTAAAACAGGAATATCTTTATCGAGTTGATAAGTCAACTGGATATCCCTGGTAACACAAACAGGCCTTATCTCCTCTATAACTTCACTTATTACATTCTCCAGATCACATTCTATAAATTTGTCTTCTCTGATAGTATCCATAATCTTATTTAGCATATCAGTAAGTTGGTCAACGTTATTGATTATTTTATTAAGATTAGCCTCTCTTTTTTCTTCTGTTTTCGCTATTTTACTTAGCTGACACAGAGCCCTGATATTGGCCAGAGGATTTTTCAGATCATGAACCATAGTTGACAAAAATGATGCTGAGACTATTAATTTATGCTGGGAATAATTATGTTGTTGAAAGAGATTTCGATAGGGTTTTTTCAAGACCTCTTCTACCAGAGCCCGGAAGAGATAAACTAACGCCAGTACTTTAAATATCTGGCCAAGCATATGGGTAAAATTATAAGGATTATAGGCATTCAGGCTTATAAAAACTTCAGCAATAACCGATAAAGATAGTGAAATAAGTGCAAGCTGCCTTAATTGAGGGTGTAAAAGCCCTTTTTCCTTAACTATTAAATAGATAGAAAACAGGAATGTTAAAATAATCAGGCATTCACTGCAAATTCTAAACCTGGTAAAACCTCTTCCTTCAACAAAACAAACTGGAAATATCTTTTGATAATATAAAATATCAAATAAAATTATCATAGTAAGTAAAAAATAAATGCTGAAAACCAGGTCGATATTAATAAATTTGTGATACTTTAATATTAAGAGAGCAATTAGTAATGAAAAGCTTTCTGTTAATCTGGCTGCTACCCATAATTTACTGTGAATATCAGGAACAATATAATCAAAAAATACAGTTCCATTATACGTTATCATATGGAAAATATCAAAAAGGCCTATTATCATACAGGCTATTGCTATAAATAAGAAACTATGTTCTCCTGTAAATTCTCTGGAATTCCAGCCAACAAAGAAGATTGTAAAAAAAATTATTATTGAAATCATCTTTAAAACAAAATGATAGAATAGATAATCACCCCGACCGAGAATAATAACAAGCAGGGAAAATAGTATTATAATAGTCTTTATTGGATAAATTTTTAGGCAATTCACAATGAATCCCCCTTGTTACATGAATTTGGCAATACAATCCATTTTATATATTTCATCACTATATGGAATATTTCCTTCTAAAATATTACCATTTTTTTCTTCAGGTATTTACAAAAATCATTCTTTTATGGCGGCAAATTCACTATAAATATAATTCTCTACAAAAAATAAGAGGCTATCCTTCATCTTTCTGGATAGCCTCTCTTTTTCTATTCACTTATTTTTACTACTTTATAACCAGCTTCTTCAATAGCTGCCTTCAGTTCTTCCTCAGTAACAGCAGTGTTTAAACTTACTACAGCCTTTTTCTCTTCCACACTGACTTCTACTGCCTCCACACCCTCAATTTTCTCCAATCCCTTCTTCACCCTGGCTGCACAATGAGCACAGGACATCCCATCAATTTCAATTATTTTTTTCATTTCGATTTACCTCCCTGTTTGTCAATTCTAAGTCTTTATTCTCTGTAAATGATCTTTAATTACCCTCTCCTGTAATCAGGCTGAATATTTACCCTCCGGAGCAGGTTGGCATTGGTTACAACAGTAATAGAACTGATGGCCATGGCAATTTCCGCGATAACCGGGTGCAGCAGGCCCAATATTGCCAGGGGGATGGCAATTATATTATAAATAAAAGCCCAGAAAAGGTTCTGTTTTATCTTTCTGAAGGTAGCCCGGGATAGTTTTACCGCTGTAACCACTGCTGAGAGTTCTCCCCGCACCAGGGTTATATCTGAAGATTCAATGGCAATATCTGTCCCGGTACCTATGGCTATCCCCACGTCAGCCTGGGTTAAAGCCGGTGCATCGTTTATTCCATCTCCAACCATGGCAATCAAGCCAAACCTATCCTGTAATCTCTTGATTTCATCCACCTTGCCTTCCGGCAGGACCTCTGCCACTATGTGGTCAATGCCTACCTCTCTGGCAATGGCCCTCGCTGTCCTCTCATTATCGCCGGTAATCATGGCTGTCTCCAACCCTAATTGTTTCAATTCCCGGATAGCCTGGATAGAATCTCCCTTCAGGGCATCAGCCACAGCTATGATACCTGCAGGCTGGCCGTCTACAGCCACCAGCATGGCTGTTTTCGCTTCTTCTTCCAGCCGGGTCATTTCGTCCTTCAATTCCTCTATATCTATTCCGCCCTCTTCCAGCAGCCGGCGGCTTCCTACCAGTACCTCCCTGTCATTTATCCAGCCTTTAACCCCTTTTCCGGTCAGGGTAGCAAATTCCCTCAGTTCCTTTAACTCCAATCCTTTCTCCCTGGCCGCATTGACTATGGCCAGGCCCAGGGGATGTTCTGAACCGGCCTCCACACTGGCAGCTATCTGCAGCAATTCGTCTTCATTCCAGCCGTTCAGGGTTAAGAGATCAGTAACCTCCGGTTTTCCCCTGGTTATAGTACCGGTCTTATCAAAGACTATGGTATGGACATCCTTCATCAACTGGATAGCCTCACCATTACGGATCAGGACACCGTTTTCCGCTCCAATGCCGCTGCCAACCATCAATGCAGTCGGTGTAGCCAGGCCGAGGGCACAGGGACAGGCAATTACCAGGACGGCTACTGTAGCAAAGATAGCCAGGGTAAAGGGGCTTAAGTCCGGGTTAACCCAGGGCAGGAAACCCTGGGCCCAGTAGGCGACATTCCGCAGCAAATCCGGAAAGAGCAGCCAGCTGAAAAAGGTAATAAGGGCTATGATAATTACTGCCGGTACAAAGACTGCTGTAACCTGGTCGGCAAATTCCTGGATGGGTACCTTGCTCCCCTGGGCCTCTTCCACCATCCTGATGACCTGGGCCAGGAAGGTATCTTTTCCTACCTTTGTTGCCCTGACCTTGACCAGGCCATTCAGATTGACCGTTGCCCCAATGAGCTGGTCCCCCGGAACCCTCTCCACCGGCATTGACTCACCGGTAGCCATGGATTCATCAACAGTAGTATGCCCTTCAATTATCTCTCCATCTGTAGGTATTTTCTCTCCCGGCCTGACCACCATTATATCTCCCGGTTTCACCTCTTCGATGGGGACTTCCCTTTCCACTCCATCAACTAATAATGTGGCTGTTCTGGCTCCCAGCTCCAGCAATTTCTTGATGGCCTGGGAAGCCCTTCCCTTGGCCCTTTCTTCTATATATCTGCCGGTCAGATGGAAAGCCATGATCATGGCTGATACACCAGCATAATTGGCAATGGGCATAAACAACCCTGCCGGGCCGGTCAGAAAGGCAGCCCCTGTACCCATGGCTATAAGGACATCCATATTGGCACTACCATGCCTCACTGCCCTGTAGGCACTGACAAAGGTCTTTCTCCCAAAGATGAAGAGGGGCGGTATGGCCAGTAAAATCATACCCAGGTTAAAAATAGCCATATTGGGCCAGACTATGCCAAAGACCATCTCCGGTATCATCCAGAGAATAATGGGCAGGGTAAAGGCCCAGGTACCCCACATCTTCTTTCTGGCCTCTTCCATCTTCTTTAAATCAGCATCCTCTTCCTCCCTGGCCTCTTCATCACCCTCAAAGCTGAGTACTTCATAGCCAGTATTTTTGACTATTTCAATAAAGTCCTCTCTTGATATTTTGTCGGGATTATATTCAACTGTAGCCTTTTCTGTAGCGATATTCACATTGGCCTCATAGACCCCTTCCATCTTCTTCAGGGCCCGTTCCACAGCTGCAGAACAGCTGGCGCAGGTCATCCCGCCGATATTCATGGTCAGCTTATCCCTTTTATCTATGACGTCATAGCCAGCTGCCCTCACAATCTCTGCCAGTTTTACCTCGTCAATGAGCTCAGGATCAAAATCTACATAAGCCTTACCGGTAGCAAAATTAACCTGGGCCTCCTCTACCCCTTCTGCTTTATTTAAGGCCCTCTCCACTGCAGCTGAACAACTGGCACAACTCATTCCCTCTATTTCTAAAATCGCCTTTTTTATAGTCTTAGCCGACAAATCATTCACCTCCGGAAATATAAACTTATACCCCTCCATAAACCCGGCTATTCAGTAAACCTGGTCAGTACCTCCATCAGTTCATCAATCATGGCATCTCCCTCATCATTCCTGATGGCCCGCTGTACACAACCATGGATATGTTTATCCAGTATTATCAGGCCTACCTTTTTCAAGGCACCCCTGACAGCACTGACCTGGGTAAGGATATCAACACAATATTTGTCTTCTTCAATCATTTTCTGAATTCCCCGTACCTGTCCTTCGATGCGTTTCAATCTCATCTCCAGGTCTTTTTTTTCTTCTGTATTTAATGAATTCATCAAATCACCACCTGTGAGTCAATAAATATTTACTATGCTATAACAGTATACCATACCCCGCCAGGGTATATTGTTTTCTTTATAGTAACACCTATTGACTCCTCCTGTCAAGTACTGATCCTTTTTAATTCTTTTTTTAAATCTTTTTATTAAATTATTATAGCCATATATCCTGTAAAATAAAAAGAGGGCATAAAAACGCCCTCAAAATACCCTCTTTCAATAATCACTATTCTTCTATTGTCTCCTCTTCCTCCGCATAATCATCTGGTCCCTCTTCCCTGACATATAGCAGAAACTTATCTTTAACAAAATAGCTGACCCAGAAAGCGTAAACTGCTGCCATAAATAATGCTATAATTAATATCAAATTAAAGCGCCAACTTAGCAGATAATAAATACCGGGAAAAAACATCAGGCAGAAAAAGGTAGCCAGGAGATGACGGTTTCCTATAAATAGCGCCATTTTAAAGGCATGGATAATGGTCATATGATATCTGGATAAAAGGGGAAAAATATAAATCCCCACCACAACTATTTCAAATAAAATCAGATATTGCATGTAGTACAAAAAATTACCCATGCCAAGGGGCTTTATGGCCAGTAAATTGGTAATAACCAGATAGAACATCAAGACAAGGATGAGCCAGATTATAGTGGCCTGCCGGAAATTCTCCTTGAAACTCTTCCAGAAATCAGCCCCTATGCGGTATTCCTCTTTTCTCATAATTTTCCCCGTTACATAAAACAGGGCAGTAGTTGAAGCACCAATAGTAATCAGGGGAATACTGAAAACAACCCAGAGAAAATTAAGGGCCAGCAGATTATAAATGGTAAGGGCCACCCTGTAGGCCGGGCCATCTGTCCTGAATATATTAAACATTTTGCAACCACCACTCTTTACTACTTATATATTGCTGCTTAACGGGTTTTTTATTCTTTCTTTTCACCCATGGTTAATTTGCAGGCATAATATATTAATTCTATATTAACCTTCATTTCCCTTGTTGCAAATAAGTTTTTTTCAGGATTTTAAGCAGAATATGTCTATAAACAACTAAATTGCCTTACTGGCATTTTCCCGGAGTCCAGTTGCTTACCGTAACGGAGGGCATTCCTCATCATATTCAACCTTTCATCCATCAACTGTAGCTCCTTCAAGATCTCTTTCTCTTCCGCACTGGTCTCCAGTACATTGATAATTCCGCCATTATTGATAACAATTCTCCTATCTGCCATCAAAGCCAGAATAGGATCATGAGTAGCCATCAGGACTATCTTTTCCTCCCCCACCAGGAGTTTCAGTGCTTTTTCCCGGTCTATCCCGGCATTCTCAATCTCGTCGATGAGGATTATGGGGGATGAACTCAGTATGGCTGTATCAGCAATCATCAGGGCCCGGGACTGCCCCCCGCTCAGACTGGTAACAGGTGTATTCCTGGAGAATTTCTCTCCAGCCAGTTCATTGGCCTGGACGATAATCCTCTCCACCAGTTCCTTTTCATTCTCGACCAGACGGCTTTCGGCATGGAGATAAAGGAATTCCTCAACAGTCAGGTCCATAACAAAATTCATATTCTGGGAGAGCTGGGCCACCAGTTTCCTGGTCCCTGATAACCTCCATTTCTTATCTCCCTTCTTCTCATTAATCAAAACTATCCTTCCTGTCGGTGTATCTGCATCGGCCACCCATTCTATATCAGCCAGCAGCCTGCTCTTACCTGAACCGGTGGGGCCGACGATAGAGACAATCTCACCCTTCCTGATAGTAATCTTTTCATAGTTTTCCCTATTACTATCCTTGTCCCGGCCGGGCAAGAGCGTAAGGCTCTCTACCTCCTCCTTTCCCTCACCCAGGAATTCCTGCATATTGCTGATAAAAAGGCTTAATTGTTCCAGGAATTCTTCTGCACTTAAGACCAGGTCTTCCCTCTCATCCATGGAAAGCTTCCTGTGCCTTTCTCTTATTGTCAATTCGGGCATATCCAGGGGAAATTGTTGTTCTCTGAAAAATGACTCTGTATAGGGATAGGCCTCCAGTATTTCCTTTATTGATAAAGCTGCCAGTTCTTTTTTATTAATCATTTCCATCACCCAGATTGATTTTCTTTACATTACCTAATTGATATTCTTCACCAATTACTGTTTCTCCCAGGCAATAGGAACACATGGCTGAAGGCGTGGAGAATCTCAGCCTTTTACCCCTTACGGTCTCGATATCTGTCTCCTCATCATAGAGTAGTGTGGAGAATTCATAGGCCCCCTGGCCTGTCAAACCATTGATATGCATGACCATGGCTTCAGGGTTTACTGCACTGACCCGGGCAGCAAAGACCTCCCTCTCTGCCTGGGATACTATATCTCCCTTAGTGATTACTACGATGTCCGCTGTCTTTAACATAGGGCCGATTTTACGTGGTGTATTTATGCCGCTGAGGTTATCGATGACACAGACAGCCTTTATATCCCTTATATAGGGGGAACAGCGGTTACAGAGGCCGGCACTTTCTGTTATCAGCATATCCAGGCCTAACTTCCTCCCCCACTGGACAACCTCTTCTATATTGCTGACAAAGAAATGGTCAGGACAGAGGGAACCGGATAGTCCTTTAATGACGGGTATATTTTCCCTGGCATATAATTTATCGTCATCTGTATAAAGACAGTCGAATTTCACCACACCGGTTTTTATACCCCTTTCTTCCAGAGCCTTGATGGTCTTTAAAATAACTGAAGTTTTTCCGGAAGAAGGTGGTCCAGAAACTGTTACCAGATTCATTCCTATTCCTCCCTTATACTATTATTGAACTTATCAATCAGTTTTTCAAGTAATTTACCCGGATCTTCCTTACGCAGGAATTCCCAACCGGGCCACATGAATTTTACTCCCTCAGGCAGGCGGTTATCTATATCCGGCCGGACACTGGGGAAAAGGCCCTGATGGGCAAAGATTTCTCCAGTCTCCCTGGAGGCAAAGAAATCTACCAGGGGCTGGATTTCCGGAAAACTATCCTTTTTGGCCAACATGAATATGGGGCTGATTATCGCTCCATCAGCAGGCCAGACAAACTCAAAATGGGGGAATCTCCTGGCCATCCTGGTAAAGAAGTAGGGCATTACTGTCACTGCTGCTTCTCCGGATTTTTTCCTGCCCCCCTCTTTAATCATCTGGGCCGGGTGCTGGGCCTTCAGCATGGACCTGCCCAGCCTCTCTATCCCCTCTTCACCATATTTTTTATAGAGGTTTAATAAGATAGCATTAAAGAGGTCGAAATCACTGACCGGCAGGCTGACATCACCAATAAAATCATCTGAGAGTATATCCTCCCAGCTTTGCGGAATACTGCGGCCATCCAGCTCATCTTTATTGACTAAAAACACTGCTGGTACAACAGCCAGGATAGAATAATCTCCCTCCGGATCCAGCAGATCAATCCCCTGTTCTGCAAAAACCCTATTTAAGCTCTTGATACCTGTATTATCTTTAAATAAACCCTGCCGGCGGTAACGTTCCATCAGCCTCCAGTCAAAGAAGAGATCAAATCCGGCAGAGATGAAGATGTCAGCCAGTTCCTCACCTTCTGCCCCTTCTGCAAACCTTTCCTCCAGCCAGTCCACTCCCTGGGAGGCAGCCTTCAGATTAAGGATAACAGGGTTATCCATCCTGGAGATGAAGCTGTCCAGTTCTTCCTGCAATGGAATCCGGACAGGACAGGGTACCAGGCCCTCAACCCTGATCTCCTTATTTGCCTCACTTCCTGCTCCGTAACTCTTATCCAGTTCAGCCACCATCTCTTTTACCAGTCCATCAAGATTTAAACCCTTCATTCTTACCGCATTTTTCAGGGAAATCATCCCCCCCATCATCTTACGTTTCTTCTCATCCTGCAGAGGGGTAAATCCCTTACTGACCAGGAAGGGAATCAATTCGGGATATCTATCTGTAATAGTTAAAATGGTCTCCTCCGGACTGAAATACCTGTTTTCCATATATAAAATCAACTCCTTTTTATTTTATCTTAATTTTATCTTAATTTAATAAAGTTCTTCTGAATTTACACCTATATAAAGAGTAACATCTCTCCAGCAGAAAAACCATGATAAATATCACAGAAAATAAAACCCTGTAGAAATTCCTTTTGAATCTCTACAGGGTTAATAAACAATAACCTGTATTTAAGCAAACCCACATTTTCTGTTTAAAAAGGCCCTCTGGCTATATACTTATCTTTCTTTAAATCCTGCAAATAGATATAATCATACCTTCCCCTATGGCTGGATAGCATCTCTTCAAATTCTTCTGTGGCTTCCCGGTGGCAATTATCACAGCTGAGGCGGGGAATGCTTACAGCATAAATCCTTGTCCTCCTGCCGGAATAACTCCTGACTGCTGTGGAATCGATGAGTATATACCCCGGGCAATCCGGACATACCCTTACCTTCTCCTGCTGGGTCTCACTGATACCATCTGTATCATAATAGATATCCTTATCCCTGGTATAGAATTTATCCAGTTTACCGAAGACCTTCTCCAGGTCTATACTGTCTCTTTCTTCCCAGATCCTCTGTAACCATTCTACCTTCCGCTGTATATCCTCTGTAATTGCCCTGTCCTGTTTAAGTTTCCCCGCATCATAATCAGGCTCCCGGACATAGCTGTAATCCAGGCCAGCCATGGCCAGGATTATACCTACATTAACATAAGGCAAAGCGCTCTCTATGGAATAGCCTCCCTGCAGGATAGCAAGATCCGGATCCAGGAGGGCATTCATCCGGGCATAACCCTGGGCAGAAACCCGCATGTTTGTCAGGGGATCAGAGTAATGATTATCCTGACCGGCAGAATTTATCAATAAATCCGGTTTGAAATCCTCCAGTACCGGCAGGATAAATTCCTCAACAACATAGAGCAGGCCTTCATCAGTGGTCCCGGGCGGCAAAGGTACATTCAGGGTCCTGGCAAAGGCCCCCGGGCCGCCCAGTTCATGGAGAAAACCTGTACCTGGATAGAGGGTCCTGCCGTCCTGGTGTATGGAGATATTCAGGACATTAGGATCATGGTAGTAAATCTCCTGGGTACCATCGGCATGATGGGCATCTGTATCCACAAAGGCAATCTTTATATCCGGATATTTCTTCCTGATAGCCTCCACCATGACCGCCTCATTATTGATATTACAGAAACCCCGGGCACCATGTACAACCCGGAAGGCATGGTGGCCGGGCGGCCGGACTATGGCAAAGGCCTTATCCACCTCTCCCTCCAGTACCAGTTCTGCTGCCCTGATGGCTCCACCGGCAGAAATGAGATGGGAAGTAGTACAGACTGCCTCCACATCAGGGACACAGATATTGGCCCTGAGGATATCCTCTGCAGTGGCAATCTCCGGTTTGTATTCTATAATTCCCTCTATATCCAGTAATCCTTCTTCAAAGACCTGATCCCTGGTATAGAGAAGCCGTTCCTGCCGCTCTGGATGGGTAGGGTCAATCTCCCAGTCAAAGGCAGGAAAGAAAATCAGGCCCAGCCTATTTCTGGCCTTTAACCTCTCTACCTTTCTCATCCTATTTCACTTCCTTCAGGTCTGGAGATGAGTCCGGGCTTTATCTGGGCCTTAACTTCCATGATTTTGCCTAAAGTACTGAACCCCCTGATGACATTGAAACTCTCCCGCTCAGTTATCTCTACAGCTGCTGCCTCATCTTCCGCCCTCTTTCTGGTCCAGGTAATGGCCAGCTCTTCTACATCTTCCAGCTCATACCTTTCACCTGGTTTTAATTTCCGGTGTACCCCTGCCTCCACAATATTCAGGTATGAGGCAGCAGTATCCACCCTGACCGTTGTTTGCAGTGTCGGCCTGGCCAGGGCTGCACCGACGGCATTGGCCACCTTAGCATAAGGGACCAATTCCTCCCTGTAGCCCAGTTTCTCTGCCAGTAAAGGAGATAGGCCCTTTGCCGGCCCGCCCATGGCCAATAAAACCTTGGGGTTTATCTCAATACCAGCCAGCAATTCGGAAATGGTATAGACCGGCTTATTCTCCAGCCTGGCCAGAATTTCCCGGATTGTTCCCACGATACTGTCCAGCATAAGATCGATTATATTACGGGCAAATCCGGTTAAGTTGAATTCCCCATCCTGCCAGAAACTGCCGTACCCAACTGGATCCAGTTCTCCTGCCAATTGAGCCAGCGCGCCCCTGGCTGCCTGCAGATCAGCACTTGCCTCATAAGCCGGATCCTCCTGCAGGTAACCCAGTACCAGCAGGGCATCGGTAGGCGTAGGGGAAGGCCCGCCAAATGCAGCAGCCGGCCCGTCTCTCTCCGGGCCAATCTTTATCCTGCCTTCCACAACAGAAATCCTGCTGTCCCCTCCCAGGGGCAGGGAAAGGGAATAGAGTCCCCGGATCAGGCTAGGTAAACCATTTATCTCAATACCTTCAGGCATGAAAACTGGCTCACCATTTATAAAAAGGCCGATATCAGTGGTTGTCCCTCCAATATCCAGGGCAATGGCCGTCTCTTTAGTTAAATGCACCCTGCTCATGGCCATGGTCCCCATTATGCTGGCCGCTGGCCCTGAATTTACCGTCTCGATAGGTGCCATCATCACCCTGTCCAGGGATACTGTACCCCCATCACATTTCAGGATATAAACCTCTGTATCCAGATTCCGCTCCGCCAGGGCCTTTTTTACCGCACTGACAAAATCCCTGTAGACAGCCATAATGGCAGTATTAAAGTAAGCAGTAAAAACCCTCCTGGGGAAACTCAGCCGGCCGGAAAGCTGGTGGCCGACAGTAATATTCTCAAAGGGGTAACCCTTCTCCCTGATAAACTCCAGGATCTCCTCTTCCAGTCCGGGATTACGGGTGGAGAACTTGCTGACAATGGCCAGGTTTCTTATATCCCTTTCCCTCATTTTATCCAGTCCCTGGAGCAACTCTTCCCTGTCCAGCCCTTTAACCTCTTTCCCCCGGTGGTTTATATAACCGGAAAGGAGGAGATTCTCTTCACCAATGAGTAGGTGTTCTGGATTCAGGCCCGGGCCGGGAATCAAAATAAGTCCTACCGGATCGTACTTTTCTTCCACAATTACGTTGGCAGCAAGGGTAGTACTCAGTACTATCCTCCTGATTTCCGTTTTTCCGGCCGCTATAAGCAAAACGTCAAGGGCCTCCAGGATAGAACTCATCAAGTTATCCTTTTTTGTCCTGACCTTGCTGGTGGCGATGATTTCATGTCTTACACCTGCAGGGCTTTTCTCACCCGCCAGGAGAACCCCGTCAGTATGGGTCCCGCCAACATCAATACCGATAATCATTAATGGTCCCTCCTGTTTATACCAGGCTTTGCCCGGGCAAAAAAGATTATATATTATTGTTATTATTATTATTTAAATCCTCAATAGCAGAATGTTCCTTCAATAATCTCTGCTTAATTTTCCAGAGGGGTTTAGACAGGTCTACCCAGTATTCATGGGGATTTTGAAAACGCAGTACTTCCTCCCATAAGCTATCAATCTCTTCCTGGCAATATCTCCTGATCTCTTTGAGAGAAGGACTCTTATAGACAGGAACACCTTTATCAAAGATCTTTTCCATCAACATCCTGGCCCTGAAATTTCTGACCTTCTTTTGTTTCCATGTATGTTCAGGGTCAAAAAGCAGGTATGGTTCGTTTTCATCTATGATCTCTTCATGGGTAGTCAGAACATCGGCAATAGCCTTGCCAGTCTTCTTATCATAGAGGCGCCAGGGCCTCTTGAAACCAGGATTTGTGATTTTATTTACATTTTCACTAATTTTAATTTTTGGTATAATCTTTCCATCTTCTTCTACAGCAACCAGTTTATAAACACCGTTAAAAACTGGCTCAGATTTGGAGGTAATCAGGCGCTCTCCCACTCCGAAAGAATCCACCTGAGCCCCCTGCTCAAGGATATCCTTTATTACATATTCATCCAGGGAACCGGAAAGGACAATGGGACAATCTTCCAGGCCAGCTTCATCCAGCATCTCTCTGGCCCGTTTTGACAAATAAGTAAGATCTCCACTATCTATCCTGATTCCACCGGGACGGTATCCTCTGGGGATTACTTCCTCCTTAAATACCTTTATGGCATTGGGTATACCGGATTTTAAGACATTATAGGTATCCACCAGGAGGACACAATTATCAGGATAAACCCTGGCATAGGCCCGGAAAGCCTCCTCCTCAGTGGGAAACATCTGTACCCAGCTATGAGCCATTGTCCCAAGGGCAGGAATACCAAATTCCCTTTCAGTAATGGTACAGGAAGTTCCAGCAACCCCACCTATATAGGCAGCCCTGGCACCCAGTATGGCTCCATTATAACCCTGGGCCCGCCTGGCGCCAAACTCCATGACAGCTCGTCCTTGAGCAGCCCGGACAATCCTGTTGGCTTTGGTAGCTATCAGGCACTGATGATTAATGGTCAAGAGAACCATTGTCTCTATAAACTGGGCCTGCATTACAGGGCCCCTTACTGTTACTATCGGTTCATGGGGAAATACTGGGGTTCCCTCTGGAATAGCCCAGACATCACAGGTAAACTTAAAGTTCTTTAGATAATCCAGAAACTTCTCACTGAAGATTCCCTTACTCCGTAAATACTCGATATCTTCCTCCTCAAACTTTAAATTCTTCAAATACTGGATTAATTGCTCCACTCCAGCCATTATGGCAAAGGCTCCTCCATCAGGAACATTTCTGAAAAACATATCAAAATAAGCAATTTTATCTCCTATACCATTTTCCAGGTAGCCATTAGCCATGGTTAATTCATAAAAGTCTGTGAGCATTGTTAGATTAATTTTTTCCATCTTGCAAACCTCCAACTGCCTTTCTTTAATATATTTTTGCATAATTAACCTTTTCTATATTCTATATCATCCAGCACATTAAAAGCAAGTAGAGGATATTATATTAATAAAATAGACCACTATTGTTGTTGGAAATTATTTTGAAATATTTTTCAATAATTTATTGTAACTTTCTGATTTCTATTATATAATATATACTAATGGATTGTAAGGAGGAAAAGTTAAGTAAATGAAAGCTATTTATTCTCTCCTGCATGTAATAAGTAAATATTCAATATATGCAGGTATTTTCTCTATATTATTTCTCCTGCAAAAATACACAATCGGACTTATACCTGTTTTCAGGGATCTGACCATATTCAATAAACTATATCTGCATGAAATAATATTTATAATTACTTCCCTGATAATAACAGTAAGATATTTTAAAGCCTCATCACCTTATGAAAAAAAATTAGAGAAGTGCTAATCCAGCACTTCCTTTTTTTCTTCATTATCAATTTCAGGTCTTTTAATCCTCCTTATCCTGGGCAATTCTACCTTCAATTCTTTAAGCAAATAACTCATCTGCTCCTTCCATTTATCCTCTTTATCATTCTTTAATAGTTCAATTATCTTTTTAGCAGCACCTATCAGTCCACCAGTTTTAAACTGAAATAAATGTATAAAATTAATCTCACCACCAAAAATCCCAATTAAAATAACTGTAACCCAGACCAGGGTCTCAATTGCCCCCGACAATTCTATCGGCCCGCTGGACTGGACATTTATTTTTACATTAATCTCTTTTTTATTTAAATTAAATTCTTCATCTGATAATTCGTTAATTTTGTCCACCATAGACACTATATTATATATTAATGAACTTAATTCCAGGGCAGGAATATTATAATCCTTATTAACCTGAAAAACTGAATAGGCTTTATCACCCTTAATATAAAAACTATACAAAGTCCTATCAATAAAAGATGCATAATCATTTATATTACTTACCAACTGTTCAATATTTAATAAACTATGTAAATAGACATCGAGCTCCTCTCTTTTTATGTACTTATACCATTTAACTCTCCTCCTCTTTATATAGGGGCATCTCTTTTCTCTTGCCCATTCCATTGACTGCACTTTATTTAATAGATACATCTCATCATCCAACAATTCACCTATAACTATATAGGCAGAATTCAGGCTTGGTAATAATACGATATCTCCTTTTTTCATATGGTGCACAAATTCTACCAATTGATTTACTATTAAATCAGGATTAGCATACTCTGGATAGTACTCCCTGATAGCCTGCTTCATTTCTAAATATTGGTCCTGGCAAATTTTATTCAAGGGAATAGCATCAAAGCCAATCGCTATAAAATTATCAAAATAGAAATCCTGAAAATACTCCCCTTCATTTGTCCGGACTAACCAGTAATTCCTGTCTTCATCGACAATTGGTATTTTAAGCGTTTTTAGTAGTAATTTTACTTCTTTATTCATAAACCTTCTCCCTTCATATATAATAATCATGTTTGTATATTAAAAGTTCTTTGTATCATTAACATTTCCTTCTTTTATTTCTAATTTTATCCTGTATTTATAAGAATTTTATATATCCCTGTAGTTATGAGCAAAAGAAATTTGCCGCAAGAATAAACATAGAAAAATAAAAAAGCAATGCTTTAGCCTTTAAAGCTAAAACATTGCTTATTTTAAAAGTATTTTATCCGTCTCTTTTATCTATATGTAACTGGAAAATTGCCACCTGGTTAACTCTATTTTTCATTTTCAATCTTCTTTATAGCCTCTTTTAGCGCAGTACCCATTATCTCGGCAAATTCTTCAGCAGTGTTATATTCCTTGTCCGTAATCACTCTAAAATAA
>JANWJZ010000040.1 GCA_025451675.1 Halanaerobiales bacterium
AAAGAAAGTAAATAAAGGCTGCTTTTTAACGGAAGGAATATTATATGGCGATAACTTTCCTGTAATGTAAAAACTATTTTTTCAACCATAGTAATCCTTCCTTTCCGGATAAATTTCTTTCATCCTTATCTGCCTGGCATCCTTTCCCAGTAGTATTCTCCTGGAACTATTAAGCAGGATAATGGTCATGGAAAATTGATTTAATCTCTTAATCAACCGGATTATTCCCTGGGCATTAAGTTCGTCCAGCTCACTACAGGGGTCTTCCAGTACTAAAACTGGCGGATAATTTAAAATACCCTGGGCTATGTTTGCCCTGACCAGTTGGTGTTTTAATAGTTCCCCTGCTTTTTTATGACTACAATGTTGCAAATCAACTATTTCCAGAATCCTTCTGATCATGACCTGGTGATTACGCATCTCCAGGTCTCTTACCTGCATAATATAGGCCAGGTTCTCTTCCAGGGTTCGCTCAGGTAATAATAGGTTTTCTTTATGCACAAAACCTATAAAGTTTCTGGGCGGCCTTCTTGAATAAACTCCTTTATCCAGGTATCTTATTACCCCCTTATCCGGTTCTGCCTGCCCGTTCAGAAGTTTAAATAGGGTATTTAATATCCCTTTATCCTCTTCATTTATACAAACCAGTTCTCCTGCCTTTACAAACAGAGTGAAATTTTTAATCCTGTCTTTGCATACATTGTTAAATACAATCATCTTATTCCCCCTTATTAATAGTATATATAGTTTGACTGCTAATATAAAAGAAAACCACAGGTAATTTAAACTACCTGTGGTTTATTATTCCTGTATATTTATTTTTTCTTTAATACACTGAAGCCTTCTCCCAAAACCTCGTGTACATCGGAAATGGTCATAAAGGCATTTTGATCAATATCATAGACCATGCGTTTTAGCCTGGTTAACTCCGATCTGGTTATGATGCAATATAAGATCTCTTTTTCTTCATTTGTATAACCGCCAATACCCTTCAATATTGTAACTCCCCGGTCCAGCTCCTTCAGGATTCCCTGCATTATTTCCCTGGAATGATTGGAAATAATAAAGGCAGCTTTCTTGTAATTTAAACCCTCCTGGACTACATCTACGGTCTTGCTGGTAATAAAAATGGTCAGAACCGCATATAGGGCTACCTCTGCATTAAGTAAAATAGCAGCCAGTAAAACAACAAATCCATCTGCCAGCAAGAGGCCTTTTCCCATACTTAGATTTGTAAAATGATTAATAAGCCTGGCAATCATGTCTGTTCCACCAGTGGTTCCCCTTGATAAAAAGACTATTCCCACCCCAATACCACCAATGACTCCACCATAAATAGTTGCCAGTAATAAGTCATTGGTCAGGACAGGGAAAAGCTGCTGAAAAACATCTATGAAGAGAGAATAGATTACCATTCCGTAGATAGTCCGGGGCCCGAAAGATAGGCCAAAGGATTTAATTCCGGCAATGAATAGGGGAACATTCATTAAAAAAGTCATAACCCCAACTGGAAAGCCAGTAAAATGATAGATGATTGTTGCTAAACCGCTCAGCCCGCCAGCAGCAATCCGGTTGGGTATCAAAAAAAGTGTAAGGGACAGAGCCAGTAAAGCCGACCCTACAGTTATTCCTAAATAATCCAGGAAAATTCTTTTGCCTTTTTTCATAAACGCCACCTAACCTTGCTAGATTAATATCAAATTGATTTTATTACTATAGATTATAATATTAATATAAAAATAAAAAGTCCCCTTTACTTAAGTTTTTCCCTGAGACTTTGCTTTATTACCAGTAATACAAAGACAGGCAAAGCCATCATCCTGCCGATCCTCCGTGGCTCCTGAATTAATCTGTAAAGCCATTCAAGGCCTAAACGCTGCATCCACAGTGGAGCCCGCCTTACTTTCCCGGCCAGGACATCAATGGAACCGCCCACGGTCATGGCCAGTTTTACATCTATTTCCTTTAAATACTTATCCAGGAATTTCTCCTGGCGGGGCACACCCATACCTATATATAATATATCCGGTTTAAGTCTATTTAACTCGGCGATGATTTGTTCCTCTCCACCATCAGCCAGATAGCCATGATGGGTCCCGCATATTTTAATCCCTGGATATCTTTCTTTAATCCTTTCACTGGCCAGCTCAACTATACCCGGTTCTGCCCCAAGGAAATAAACAGAATATCCTTTCCTGCTGGCCAGAGCCATGGTCTCCTGCATCAGGTCAAAACCGGCCACCCTCTCCGGGACCGGGTTTTTTAATATACGGGAAGCCAGTACTACACCCGCTCCATCAGGAACACTCAAATCCGCATTATTGAGAATCCTGGCCAATTCCCTGTCTTTTTGGGCCATGACAATTATCTCTGAGTTGGGGGTAACTACCATCGACTTTTTGCCAGCCTGTATTAAACTGTCTATATAAGCAAGGGCTTCCTGCATTTTATATTTATTAATCTTAATACCAAGTATCTGCACGAAATCAGCCATTTCATTCTACCCCTTTAAGTAATTCCTCTGCACTCATTACAGCAGCCCTGGCAAATAGATCGGTTCTATGCTGCAGGACTGTTTTGAAATCACCGGAATGGGCATAAACTGATGAAAGAACCCGGTACAATTCCCCGGCATCCAGTTGCTCCATTTTAACACCATTATTAATCCCTATCATCTGTAGAAAACCACTTACCTTAGGGTCATATTCCAGGCTTACAAAGGGTATATTGGCTATTGCCGCAAAGATCAGGGAATGTAACCTGACCCCCAGGAAAACATCTATCTCCCGGTATTTTTCAAGCATCTCCAATGGGGTTAGATAGTTCTCCAGCATAACCTCTCCAGTATAAGGGTTTTGTTGAAAATCTGCCAGTAATTTTTCCTGCAGCATCCTGCTGACTTCCTGGTCTTCCCCGGCATGAAAGGGCAAGATCAGGATATCTCCCTTTATTTCCCGGGCAAAGTTGCCCAGGGCCAGGGAGAGGGCCTCCAGATAGTCATTATCCCCCCAGGGCCTTACGGAAACACCAATAAGGGGCTTCTCTTTTTTACCCCCCTCTTTTTCGTCTTCCTGGAATAGCCCCTTTAAGACAAAAACCGGATCTACGGCCAGTTTCACCTTTTCTTCTTCTAAACCCCATTCAAGAAGGAGTTCCCGGGATAAAGAGTCCCGCACAGATATATAATCAGCCCTGTTCATCACCCATTTGATAAAGTGCTGATAAAATCTACTTTTCACCGGCCCGATCCCCTGGGCATAAAAGGCTGTCCTTTTACCCATTAATTGTGCCAGTAATACCTGGCCAAGATAAAAGGGAATGCTTTTCCAGCCAGTAACATCCTGCAGGAGGCTTCCTCCGCCGCTGACAAAAAGATCACAATCTTTTAGTTCTCTAATAAGGGCCGGTATATTTGTTCTCTTTATGGCAGGAATTTGATAGTTTTCCCTGGTCCGGCCGGGATTGCCGGAAAGGACCAATAAATCCACTTCCGGCCTTATACTCCTGAAAGTCCCGAGCATGGAAAGTAGAATTGCTTCATCACCAATATTATCAAAACCAAAATAACCGGATAAAATTACTTTAGCCAGGATAATCACCTCTATATTTTTCCACTTTAGCGGTTATATAATTAGCTACACCCAGGAAGATGAAACCAATAAGTCCTCCCAGCCAGATACCATGGAAGGTCCTGATGAGGGATACCAGAAGTGGAGTATGGGCATGGGAAAAAGTATTCAAAATATTAATCTGGCCGATGGAAGCAAGGATGATAAGCGGATAGAAATAAAGGCTATCCTTAAACCTGCCTCTCAGGCCCAGGGCCAGTATCAGTAAAGGATGTCCAATCAGAAACTCTTTAAACCTTGGCCTGATATAGAGTATTTTTTCCAGCAGGTCCCGGAAGAAAACCTCCAATCCACTAACAGGGATAATAAAATTATTACCTGTCCTGCCAATGTAAATCAATCCCCCCAGAGCCAGTAAGGCAAGTAAGAGCAGATGTTTTACCCTAATCTCCAGCTCCAGGAAACCTTTAACCGTACTGGAGAGGCTCCTGCCGCTTCCCCTCAAGTATTCCCGCAGGAAATAGATAGAAACAAAGAACAAGGGCAGTATAAAGGATAATTTAACACCGGTAAAGTAGTCCACATAGAGTATAAAACTGATATGGGCCAGGCTGGCTGCCAGGAAAACAGCCCCCAGTAAAGAGATTAAACAGGCCTTTATAAACCTTTCAAGATATCTGCCCCTCTCATCAGCCAACAGCTGGGTTATGATAGCAAGGGAAGGAAATACCACCGTACTGCCCAGAGCCAGGATTTTCCGCAGGAAAATCTCCCTGCCGATCAATAATAAACCCAGTTCCACCATAAACCCGAGTAGCAGGAGCAGATAATTATATCTGGCATAGCTTTCCGGCAGGAGATAATTCAGCAGAATAACTCCTCCAGTGATAATACCCATACCGGTCAGGATCAAAAGAAAACCCGGGCTCTTAAATTTATCATAACTGGCAGGGGCACCAGGCTTATATCCGGCATCTTCCAGTTCTGCGGCCAGTTCTTTGATATAGGCAAGGGTCCGTTCTGCAGCAGTGTAGCCATCCTTAGCCTTTAAAAAAGGTTTTAGATATAGTAATCTTACATTCCTCTCCCTGACTGCCCGCAGATAGCGCTCTATGATCTTATCAACTGTATAATTTGCCCTTTCGTCCATCTCCTGTTGTTGTATACTATGTACCCGCAATAAATTAAAGTCCAGTAAATGTGCCAGAGACACAGCACCATTCTGTTTGGCAATAAATGGTTCTATCATGCCAAAAACTATATTATTATCAAGCATTATTTGTGCTGTTTCTACCAGGCCTTTATTATCATTCTCCTTATAGCCTGTTACCTCACTACCGGCAAAGATCACCAGTTCTGGAGCCATTTCAGCCATTAACTCCCGGTAGTAATCATTAATAAGCTCATGATTATAAAACCGGGGAACTGGCTTTAAACCACTGGCCCGGATATTATCCAGCACTTCATCATCAAAGCCCAGGCTCAGGTGAAAGAACCTGGAATCCCACTTAGCAAAAAAGATTATTATTTCATCTTCGGCCAGCTGATACCCCAGCTCATACTTGCCGGCTATACCCTCCACTCCTGCCTGAAATTTTTTATCTACTACCAGAAAGGCAGATTCCTCCGTATATGGGAAATTGGCCAGCAAGGGGTTTATTTCTCCTGTAATCAGGGAATATTTCATCAATTCCGCACCTGTTATCAGTTTGGCATCCCCGCTATTGATTAAATCCACTATACGTCCTGGATAAACTGCCACTGCAGTCAGGCCATTTTCCTTGAGTTTTCTTAGATACTCTGTCTCCTCTACCTCCAGCAGGCTCAACGAATCATAGTCAAGTATAAGTTCGACATCCCTGACGCCATCTTCAACCCTATATCTGCCATAAATAGCTAACAATGATGAAAGAAAAGCCAGAAGAAACAGCAGGATAAATATTTTCCTTTTCATTTTTCCTCCTCACTTATTCTCCCCCGTGCAATATAGCATATCCGGAGTATAATTTGATTTCATCTAAGGCCAATGGAA
Organism: Halanaerobiales bacterium; assembly: GCA_025451675.1. GTDB lineage: Bacteria > Bacillota > Halanaerobiia > Halanaerobiales > DTU029 > DTU029. The sequence continues at coordinate 5,602 of JANWJZ010000040.1, forward strand.
TATTTAAATCTTCCAGGTTAAAAGAAAAATCCAGGCCCTCAATATAAGCCTTTAACAGATTTACCGGTATATTTATATTCTCAACCCTGAAATTATCCGGAATAAAATAAACCTCTCTCTGATCACTGACCGCAAAATTGCCACTGAGCTGAACTTCCAACAGCATTTCAAAAATACTGATCCTGCCTTCCAGTGCAACCTGCTCTGGCCTGATCTGAAGCTGAAAAGCCTCCAATTCAGGAAATTTAGCCTGAATATAATTATTGAGTGCTTCTTCAGTAATAATTGCTTCCAGTCCCGTATTCCGCCCGGTAAAACCACCTTCCTTCATAAAGACATCCCGGTATTGAAGGTCCAGTTTATCCAGGTAAAGGTTATTAATAGACAGGCCCTTTATCTCAATATCTGCCTGATCAATCTTCCCCCTGAGCATCTTAATCGCCGGGAAGGAATCAAGTTTAACATTTATATATGCTATAGCATCCGCCTCTTTCCGGAGATAATCCTTCAATATATTGGCCATTAAAGCGGGAAGAAAGAATTCCAGGGCCAGGAGAAAGACAATTACCAAAGCGATAATTAAATAGATAAAACTCTTCCTTCTGGCCATTATTCCCGCTCTCCTTTCTCCCCGGAATTCTGTTGTGACTTAAGATAGGCCTCTATAAAATCATCCAGGTAACCATCCATGACCTTCCTGACATTACCCTCTTCCAGATTGGTCCGGTGATCTTTAATCAGGTTATAGGGATGGAACACATAGGAACGAATCTGATTACCCCAGGCAATCTCCTTATGCTCTCCCTTTAATTCCTCGATCTTCTCTGCCTTCTCCCGCTCCATCAATTCAATCAGGCGGGATTTTAATATGGTCATGGCCATCTGCCTGTTTTTATGCTGGGAACGGTCATTCTGGCACTGGACGACTATACCGGTCGGAAGATGGGTTATCCGGACAGCTGAATCTGTCTTATTGACATGTTGGCCACCGGCACCGCTGGCCCGGAAAGTCTCGATTTTAAGATCCTTCGGGTCTATTTCTACTTCAATATTTTCCTCAATCTCAGGCATTACATCTACAGAAGCAAAGGAAGTATGCCTTCTGCCAGAAGCATCGAAAGGAGAAATCCTCACCATACGGTGAACCCCCCGTTCCCCCTTCAGATAACCATAGGCATAATCCCCTTCAATCAGGAGTGTTACACTCTTAATCCCTGCCTCTTCACCGGCCTGGAAATCAAGGGTGGTTACCTCATAACCATTACTTTCCGCCCAACGGGTATACATTCTCAGCAGGATTTCAGCCCAATCCTGGGACTCTGTCCCTCCTGCCCCCGGATGGATAGAGAGAATGGCATTATGGGAATCATATTTGCCACTCAGTTTTAACTTGAACTCCATCCTCTCCAGATTCTTTTCCAGTATATCCACATTTTCATTATATTCATCTTCCAGGAGGGAATCATCCCCCTCTTCCCTGGCCAGTTCTTCCATTACTTCCAGCTCTTCCAGTGCCTCATATAGAGAATACAGAGAGTTAATCCTGTCTTTTAACTGTTTTACTTTTTTAGAAACCCTCTGGGCCTCCTCCTGGTCATTCCAGAAGTCTGGAGCACCCATCTTTTCTTCCAGTTCCTCTTTTTCCTTTATAAGACCGGCCAGGTCAAAGTACATCACTCAAATCATCTATTCTTTTTCTTAAGTTTTTTAATTTCTCACTATAGTTATTATTCATCATTGGCAATCCTCCTTTTCTATTTACCTTCCACAACATTTCTTATATTTTTTCCCGCTACCACAGGGGCAGGGTTCATTTCTCCCTATTTTTTCAGGTTTAACCACAGGTTGGGCTTTTACCTCACCACCGGGTTGGTTTGTCCTCAGCTGACTCCGTTCCATTTGACTTCTCTCCTGCTGATATTTAAGGTTTTGCTCAGCAATTGGATCCAGTTTTATGGAATCTTTCCGCAGTTGAATCCTGAAGAGATTTATCAGGACATCTTCCCGGATTGAACTGGTCATCTCATTAAACATATCATATGATTCAAATTTATATTCTGTCAGGGGATCCCGCTGGCCATAAGCCCGCAGTCCAATCCCTTGCTTCAATTCATCCATATTATCCAGGTGGTTCATCCATTTCCGGTCAATGGTCCGTAAAATAACAAATCTACAGAGATCCAGCATCAGCTCTTTGCCCAGTTTCTCTTCTTTCTCATCATAAGTTTCCACTCCTAACTGGTAGAGCATATTGCCAATCTCTTCCCTGCTTAAACCCTCCAGGTCAGCAGGCCTTATTTTTCTACTTAAATTATATTGCTCAAAATATTTGAGAAGCCCTTCCAGATCCCAATCCTCTGAATGGAGGTCTTTAGAGAGATAAAGATCAATTACATCCTCTACAACCCTCTTATACATACCTAGAATAATTTCCTTAAGGTCATCCGCAAAAAGCACTTCCTGCCGCTGTTTATATATTATCTCCCTCTGCTTATTCATTATATCATCATACTGAAGCAGGCTTTTCCTGATCTCAAAATTGCGCCCTTCCACCCTTTTCTGGGCTCTCTCCAGTGATCTATTGATCAACGGATGCTCAATGGGCTCTCCATCTTGCATGCCCAATCTATTCATAAGGCCGCTGATATTCTCTGAACCAAAGAGGCGCAAAAGGTCATCCTCCAGTGAGACAAAAAATTGGGAAACACCCGGGTCCCCCTGCCTGCCGGAACGGCCCCGCAATTGGTTGTCAATACGGCGGCTCTCGTGCCTTTCTGTACCCAGCACAAATAAACCGCCTAACTCCTTTACTCCAGGCCCCAGTACTATGTCTGTCCCCCGGCCGGCCATATTTGTAGCAATGGTGACCTTACCACGCAGGCCAGCCTCTTTAATGATATCTGCTTCCTTCTCATGGTTCTTGGCATTAAGCACATTATGGGGAACACCCACTTTTTTCAATCTCTCGCTTAATTCCTCAGATTTTTCAATATCTACTGTACCCACCAGGACAGGTTGTCCCTTCTGATATAGTTCCTTAACTTTCTCAACCACTGCCTTAAACTTCTGCTCTTCGGTAGCAAAAATCAGGTCAGGCAAATCCTTCCTGATCATCGGCTTATTGGTCGGAATAACAACTACATCCATTCCATAGATTTTGATAAATTCTTCTTCCTCTGTGGCAGCAGTACCGGTCATTCCAGCCAGTTTATTATACATCCTGAAATAATTTTGATAGGTAATACTGGCAAAGGTCTGACTCTCCTTATGTACTACTACCCCTTCTTTGGCCTCGATAGCCTGATGGAGGCCTTCACTATAACGCCTTCCTTCCATAATCCGGCCAGTGAATTCATCAACTATCTTGATTTCTCCATCCTGAACAATATAATCCCTGTCCTTTTTCATTAAAGTATGGGCCCTTAAAGATTGGTTCAATTGGTGAACAAGCTGGAAATGCTCTTCATCATAGAGATTATCTATACCCAGCATATTTTCAATACGGTGGATACCCTCTTCAGTAAAATGAGCAGTCTTATTCTTTTCATCTACTTCATAATCCCGGCCGCTGACCAGCCTTGGTATTACTCTGTTAAGTTTAACATAATCTCTGGTCGCCTCCTGGACAGGGCCGGATATAATCAGTGGTGTCCTGGCTTCATCAATAAGGATACTATCAACCTCATCAAGGATGGCATAATTTAATTCACGTTGGACCACATCCTCAGGTCTGAGGGCCATATTATCCCGGAGATAATCAAAGCCAAACTCATTATTTGTACCATAGGTGATATCCGCCTGATAGGCTTTTCTTCTTTCTTCAGGGGTCATACCACTCAGGATAACTCCTACCGATAAACCCAGGAAACGATAAATCTGGCCCATCCACTCGCTATCACGTCTGGCCAGGTAATCGTTTACTGTAACAATGTGAACCCCTTTTCCGGTCAGGGCATTTAAATAGGCAGGCAAAGTAGCAACAAGGGTTTTACCTTCCCCTGTCTTCATTTCCGCAATCCTGCCCTGATGTAAAATAATTCCCCCCATTAACTGGACGTCAAAATGACGAAATTTCTCTTTTGTAGATCTTTGTGCTGCCTCCCTGACAACTGCAAAGGCCTCCGGTAATATATCATCGAGAGTTTCTCCCCTGGATAGCCTTTCCTTAAACTCCTCAGTTTTCGCCCTCAACTGCTGGTCACTCAGTTTTTGCATTACTGGTTCCAGAGCATTAATCTCTTCTACTAAAGGTATGATTTTCTCCAGCTCTCTGGTATTGGAATCCTTAAAAACTTTCCTCAAAAAATTAAGCATACTCTTCTCACCCTTATATTATATTTCTGGCAGCCAGCCTGAACAACCGGTCTTAAGTCCCGTTCTCTAACTTAAGATATCATTAAAAATGTCAGGATAATCAGATTCCTGACATTTTACAAATAAAACCTTTTATCCTGTTTTCATTATAGCACTAAACATAAAAATTCTCAATTAATTAATATACTTCTCCAGTGAACTAATTTCCAGGGAAATCAAACTCATCCTGTACCTCAAAGATATATTTTATGCCCATATATAAAAATCCTTTCATTATTATTTTATCATCCTGCCCAGCGGCTATCAACAGGTTTTCTATATTATACCAATATTTTACTATTATGTCAAACAATTGTTCGTTCCTGTAATGTAAAGATAATTTATACTAATAAAATTGTTAAAAAAAAGGAGAATTGCCATTAAAGTATAATTATATAATTCGAGGTGATTACAATGGCACAAAACAAAAATACAATCGTAATTCCACAGGATAAGGATTCCTATTTGGGTACTCTGCGCAGGACATGGATTGATAGGGAAAATAAAAGGGTTGGACGCCATTATCCAAAGGAAAAATTAGAGCAGGTAATATATATACATGAACTTTCCCGGGAGTTAGCCTTAAATGGTATACCTGTACAGGAACCGCTGTGTGAACCTTTTGTTGTAGATGATCTCATAGTGGCTTACTATCAATTCTGAGAAAATGACCCAGCTGATTTTAAAGACGGCTGGTATGTTCCAGAAGAAACACCGCAAAGAATAGCTAATGCAGCAAAATTTTTTGCAAAGTTTCAGAAAATAGCTAAGGATTTAAAAGGTCCTGAAAAACCTTTAGACTGTCCTTACTGTAATACATTAGACTGGATCTTTGATCCATGTCCCCTGGAAAAACTACTTGGTGATATATACGTAAAATTAGATAAAGAAAATAGAGATGATGGTATAGAGCAGTTTGTACAACTGGTAACCGGGTTAATCGATAAAGCAATACCAATAATCAAGGAATCCGCCTGGGGGCTTTGTCATGGTGATTTTCACGCAGTTAATACTATCTTTCAGGGTGAAGAAATAAAACTGATTGTAGACTTTGGTTTCTGGGTCCACCATCCTTTGATTTTTGATTTAGCAATAGCCCTGGAAATGTGGAGTAGGGATTGGGAAGCTCAAAAATTTACCCTCGATTTTAAGAAATTTAATCAATTTTTAAATGTATATATACGGGAAGGTGGGCCAGTAAAATCGTTGGAAGGCTTAATCCATATGCTTCCCTTAGCCAGATTATGGATTATAAATTATGGAATTAGAAAACTGGAATACCCAACAGATTTAGATAAGTTCTATAAATATATTAATGGGGCAATAATGGACAGGTTATACTGGTATGAAGAAAATATTGAGGATTTTTTTAAACACATTTAAATTATTAAAGAGAGAAAGGCAGTCCTTTCTCTCTTTTATTAATTCTACAATGCTTTAAGCCCCTCTTTAATACCCTTTATAAAAGTACTGATATTTGCCAGGATCTCCTCTTCTGTGTTATAGCTGCTGATAATATTAATCAGGGCACTGCCAATAATAATACCATCTATATCAGCCAGGACTTCTTTAACCTTCTCCGGGCCGTCTATACCAAAACCCAGAGCCAGAGGCAAGTCAGGGCAGTATTCTCTCACCTTCTGCAGGTACTCCTTTATACCCGCCTGGGGCCCTCTCCGGTCACCGGTAACCCCCAGCAATGATACACAATAAAGGAAACCGGTACTCCTCCTGCAGATCTCTTTCAACCGTTCTTCAGGGGTATTGGGTGTAACCAGTAATATTCCGGCCAGACCATATTCATTTATTAGCTCATAGAATTCCGGTTCCTCATCATAGGGCAAATCAGGGACAATAAGCCCGCTGGCCCCGGCTTCCTTCACATCCTGTACAAACCTTTCCTGGCCATAGCTTATAATATTATTGTAATAACCCATAAATACTATTGGTGCCTGTATCAGGGGCTTCATCTCCTTAACCGTCTCCAGAATCAGTGAAAGTGTAACTCCGTTTTCCAGGGCCCGCTGGCCGGCAGCCTGGATTACCGGCCCGTCAGCCAGGGGATCTGAAAAGGGAATCCCCAGCTCTATGACATCAACACCGGCCTGATCCAGGGTGAGGATAATTTTTTTGGTCATTTCCAGGTCAGGATCTCCA
>JANWJZ010000041.1 GCA_025451675.1 Halanaerobiales bacterium
AGTACTAAGTTTCTATATTTTCCTTTTATAAAACGCTCTGCAACATATTCGCCTATTTTCTTATATCCCAAGGATTGCCACAAATTGATTGCACTTTTATTATCAGATACAACACTCAACTTGATTTTCCTTAGATTTAAATATTCTTTCGCATATTTTTCTATTAATAAGCATGCCTCTTTACCATAACCTTTGCCTCTAGCATCTTTATCCCCAATATAGACTCCAATTTCACATGTACGATGAATCCAATTTATATCATATAAGCCAATCATTCCTATTGGATAACTACCATTATCACAAATAATAAAGCGTTTATTGTTACCTGTAGTATCTATCATATCATCTAACCATTTATTCAGTTGATCAATAGATATTGGTAAAAAACCTCCACCTAAATACATAAACGTTTCTTCGTCACTCCTCCACTTATATAAATGTGGTAGATCACTTTTATCAATAGGACGAAGATAGACTTTTTCTCCTTTAATCATAACTTTCACACCTTTAAAGTTTTTCTATCTATTTAAATTTCAATAAAGTTTAAGTATTTTTATCTGCTTCCATGTAAATATTTTCAGTCTTAATAACCTTAAAGATGGTAAAAAATAGTATTTTTATGTCTAACCAGATATTAAAAGAGTCAATATATTTATTATCTATAATTATTCTTTCATCCCAGCTTACTGAATTCCTTACAGTAACTTGTGCTAATCCTGTCATTCCAGGACGCATTAAGAATCTTTTTTTAGTCCAATCAGGGTAGTTTTCATAACCATCATAAGGAAAATAGGTAGCAGGTGGCCTTGGCCCGACCAGGCTCATTTGTCCAATAAAAACATTCCACAACTGTGGAAGCTCGTCTAAACTGGTAGCACGTAGAAACCTTCCGATTTTGGTAATTCTACTATCATTCTCACTTTTTACTTTAAGACCATCACCAATTTTTTCAGCATTGACTACCATAGTCCTGAATTTAAGTATCTTAAACACTTTTCCATCCTTGCCCAGACGTTCCTGTCGAAAAAATACTGGGCCTTCTGAAGTAAGTTTGATGAGTATTGCTATAATAACAAACAGTGGTAAAAGAATAATCATGCCTATTAAACTACCTAATATATCAATAATTCTTTTAATAAACAAGTTCAATTCCCGCATACTAATTCCACAACCCCTTTATAACAGCACATACTCTGTGTAAATCTTCATCGGTCATCTTGGTATCACTCGGTAAGCAGACACCATTGGCATAAATCTGCTCTGATACTCCTTCACCGATGAAATCATAATCAGCAAATACAGGCTGCATATGCATAGGTTTCCAGATGGGCCTTGATTCTATATTCTCTTTCTCCAATAATTCTATGATATCCAGCGGGCGCACTTTTCCACTTAAAGTAATACAGCTTAACCAGCAGTTTGGTTCATTCCATTCATTGATAGGCATCATTTCTACACCATCTAAGTTAGAAAGTTCTCTCTTGTAGAATTCATAGATATACCTTTTCTTTTCAATTCTTTCATCCAGTACTTTTAGCTGCCCCCGGCCTATCCCAGCCAGGACATTACTCATCCTGTAATTATAACCTATCTCACTGTGCTGATAGTGCCTGGCTCTATCCCTGGCCTGGGTAGCCCAGAATCTTACCTTCTGGATTCTCTCTTCATTATTAGAAACCAGCATTCCGCCTCCGGAAGTTGTGATAATCTTAGTCCCATTACAAGAGAAGATGCCATAATCACCAAAAGTACCGGTATGCTTTCCTTTATAAGTAGTTCCTAAGGACTCAGCAGCATCTTCTATAAGAGGAACATTATATTTTTTACATAAAGCTAAAATAGGATCCAGATCTGCTGAAAGTCCATAGAGATGTACTACTATCACAGCCTTTACCTCTGGATACTTCTTGAAGGCTGCTTCCAGTGCGGCAGGATCCATATTCCATGTTTGTAAATCACTATCTATAAAAACAGGGGTAGCATTTTGATAAATAACTGGATTGACTGTTGCAGCAAAGGTCAAGTCCTGGCAAAAGACTATATCCCCTTTACCTACTCCAACCGCCTTTAAAGCCATATGAATGGCCGCTGTCCCTGAAGATAAAGCTACAGCATGCTTTGCCCCTACTTTTGCTGCCAGTTCTCTCTCGAAACCATCAACATTGGCCCCCAAAGGTGCAATCCAGTTACTGGCAAAAGCCTCCTGTATATATTCCATCTCATATCCTTCATCACTCATATGGGGTGAAGAAAGCCATATCTTCTCTGACATGATAAACCCCCTTAATTCTTATTGTTAATAACGTCTGCCGCCATTATTGGTATTTCCCATGTTTGTTACCCTCTACTAAATATATTCCTTATCTCTATACCCTGTCCTTCCGGTTCACAGAAGTCCGGGTCCCAGTGGATAACAAAGCAGTTTCCCTCCCGTGGCAGCTCTTCATTTGATGTCACATGTTGAAAACTGATACCGGCTGCCTGCAGGGTTCTTGCTGCAATCTGGTAAATCTCATCTTCAGCCCCCAGGAGGATGATATTCTTTCCTTCACCTGTCTTTTCCTCAGCCAGTTCCCTGACCTTCTGCTCTACCTCCAGTATAGCCTGATAGGACCTCTTTATGTAGGCCATGGATTTTCTGGTCAGTTCTTTCATCCCCTCAGGGGTCAGCATATACCTTATATTCCTGGAGTTCAATTTCTTTACCTTAACCAGTCCTGTCCTGATACAGCGGCTGATTAAGGCATTGACTGTCCCCAGGGAGATATTTGCCCTCCGGGAGATCTCCCGCTGGGAAAGACTGTCATCAGTCTCTAAAATATTCAAAATATTTATGATGCGTTCATCCATCTATCATCTCCCCCACAGGAATCTCCAGGGTCTGTTCAGAGATTGAACTTTACAATTTATTCTATAATAATTCCCTACAAATGTCAACAAATTATGAGAGAAAACGCTTTCTAAGCTTATCCAGGAGTCCTCCTTTACCCCTGTAGGGAAGTGGTTCCAGGCATTCCAGCTCCTTATCCTCAATGACCCTCCTATTATTCCGGAGCAACAGTTCTGCCTTTTCTCTATCCAGTTCTTTCAGCCTCTCTACCCCCTCCCGGAGAGTCTGTCCCCTCCTGCCTGTGGAATGTAAATCTGAGCCGATGAGCTGCACCATATTATGTAGGAAAAGAATTTCTGCAGTCCTTTTTACCCTCTCCCCGAAAACACCCAGGAGGCTGCTGCTATTTACCTGAGCGTAGATACTTCCCCTGGCGAATCTATAGAGGAAATCAGGGGCCTCCACCACTTCCCGGTAACGTTCCGGATGGGCTATAATCACCTTATAACCCAGTACCTGGAGATTATAGAGAAGATCTCCGGTATAGGGAGGGAAGCCATACATAGGAAATTCCAGGAGAAGGTAGCTGCTTTTATTTATGGTCGGTACCAGGCCTTCTTCCAGATCCCTGATTAACCCGGGATAAATGAAAACCTCAGCTCCTGGATAGATTTCCAGGTCTATCTCCCTTTTCTTCAGTACTTCCTGGAACTGCCGGATTTTCTCCTCCAATTCGGGCAGGGCAAAGCGATAACCCTCCTCCATGAAATGAGGAGTGGCCACAATCCCCTTGATACCTTTTTTAACTGTCTCCTCTGCTATCCTGATGGATTCGGCCAGGTCTCTGGCCCCGTCATCCATGGCAGGTAGTATATGGCTGTGGATATCGTACACTATTCCTCCATCCTTCTCCCCGAAACCTTAGCCATAGTAATGATAATAATGGTACCTGTTTAGCTGGTGCACCGGATATTTATTCAGGATTACCCCTAGGATATTGGCCCGGGCATTTACCAGCAATTCTTTTGCCTTCAATAACAGCTTCTGTTCAGTCTGATGAGAGGCTACTACCAGCAGGGTACCATCCACCTTACTGGCCAGAATTACCGCATCTGTAACAGCCAGTACCGGCGGTGTATCGATAAAGACCAGATCCGCCTCTGCCCTTGCCTTTGCCAGGATTTCCTCCATTTTCCGGGAGGCAAGCAGTTCTGCCGGATTTGGAGGAATAGAACCGGCACTGATTAGCTTGAGCCCATCAATTCCGGTCTCCCTCAGGCCTGTGGCAAAATCTATTTCACCGCTAAGGACATTACTCAAACCATTAAAGTTGGTCATTTCAAAGAATTTATGTTGCATGGGTTTCCGGAGATCAGCATCTATAATTATGACCTTATTCCCATTCTGGACCATGGAAACTGCCAGATTGGCCAGAACTGAGGATTTCCCCTCTGAAGGGGCACTACTGGTAAAAAGTACTGTTTGTAAAGGTTCATCCGGACTAATAAAACTCAAATTGGTCCTGATCTGCCTGAAGGCCTCTGCGACTGGTGATTTGGGATTATTTAAAACCAGCAATTCTTCCTTCCTGCTTTTGAGTAACTGTCTGCCTCCTTTATTGTTTTTACCCATGCTGATCAACTCCATAGCCTTGCCTGTATTCTTTCTTCTTAATATCCGGTATAATACCAAGTACCGTCAGGCCAGTCAATCTTCCAATATCCTTTTCCTCTTTTACTGTAGTATCCAGGTATTCCTGCAGGAAGATAATAAATACTGCCAGCATTCCGGCCAGTATTACGGCAATGGCCATATTAAAAAATTTCCGCGGTTTTACCGGTACTTCATTAACTATGGCCGGATCTATGACAACCAGATCAGAAGTCTGCATGGCTTCCTGGATCTGGAGTTCTTCCCTTCTCTCCATAAGAATCAGGTAAATATTCTCTGCTATCCTGGTCTCCCTTTCCAGCCTGACTAGATCCAGTTCCCTGGCTGGCAGCTCCTTAAGCTTTTCTTCCTGTTCCCTGATTCCCTCTACCAGGGCACTAATCCTGGCCTCCGTAGAAATTACTGTAGTTTCCAGCTGAATGATTCTTTCCTTTAGGGCCCGGTGGATGGGATTAAGGGTCTCAGTCCTGCTACTGATAATCTCTTCCACATTATCCGCCAGTACCTTCTCCACCTCGGCGATTTTCTCCTTAACTTCCTGAACCCGGGGATGTTTTTCAGTATAGATTCCCATTAAACCTGCCAGTTCTATTTCCAGCCCGATTAACCTTTCCTTATTGGCACTGACAATGGGGTTCCTGCTAATGGTCTGGCTGGAGACAATACTTTCTTCCTCTGCCGCTAGATATTTCCTGCTTTCATTTAAGACAATGCGAGCCTCCCTTAGAGCCAGCTCAGCCTCTGCCTTCCTGCTTTCCAGTTCTGTCAGTCTCCTTAAGAGGGTAGCTCCATATTCTGAAGGCATGATGAGCCCACTTTCTTCTTTATACTGCAGGAGTTCTCCTTCCAGCTTAGTTAACTCCTCCTGCACAGTGGCCAGCTGTCTATTAACAAAATCTATAGCACTATTTAGATCAGCATTATTTATCCGCTGGTTTTCCCTTGTGAAAACCTCCACCACTTTATTGGCAATATCCCTGGGCAGTACCGGATCCGGATACTGGACAGTAATTCTCATCAGGCCCGTATCTGCTGTACTGCTGATGGAGATATGTTCCCTGAGGGCCTTTGCCGGCAGCAGCTCCCCTTTATCATCCCTGAGACCCAGTTCTGCAATGACCTTATCCAGGACCATCCGGCTCTCCATCAAAGCTTTATAGCTGGCAGACTTGTTTTTGGAATCTCCCAATAGAGAAAACTGTCCACTGAATAGACTATCAACACCGGATTCCTTAATCATTATCAGTGTTGAAGTTTCATAAATTCTCGGCATCCTGTCAGTGATAAAATAGCTTAACAGCAGGGCAATAAAAACAAGGGTAACTATAAACCATTTCCTGCGCCAGAAAAGGTTCAGGATTTCCCGCAGATCTATCTCCATCATCCCGGCATCATAATATACTAAACCTTCCTCATCTCTATACACTACTATCCTCCTTTACTACTCCAGACTGAGCAAATCTCTAATAAATTTGGCTCCAATTAGATAGCCAAAAACCTTCTGCCAGTCTATTCCTCCAATCTCCTCTATTATCACTGTATCACCTGGCTGGAGCAGAGGGTTTCCCCCTCCCTCTTTAGCGGCAAAATAGGCAGCCAGATTAACTATCTCACTACTGCCATCCTGCCGGATTATTCTTATATTTTCCAGGTCGCCTCTTTCTTTCTGGTTCCCGGCCTGGGCCAGCAGTTTGTCCAGACGCATCCCTTCATGCCAGTTATAGCTGCCCGGTCTATTAACTTCACCCAGGATAATTACCTCAAAAATCTTCTCCTCAACGTATATAGATGAACCTGCTGGCAAAACCGGATCAACATTAAGGGAAGCATCTGCCAGATAAGCAAGAAAATCCACATATTCTATGGAACCGTCCGGATAAATGATCCGTATATTGGAGAGATCCCCCCTTACAGTCTGATTACCGGCCTCAGCCAGTAATTCGCTTAAACGCTTCCCCTCCCACCAGGTGTAGGAACCAGGCCTGGCTACTTCACCGAAAATACTCAACTTCTGTACTTCTTCCGGCAAATACAGGACATCTCCATCCTGCAGAAGATAGTTTCCCGTCAGGACAGTACCAGACAGAAGTCCTTTCAGGTTTATTTCTAAAATTTCTTCCCCCCTGCTCAATCTCAACTGATCCAGGGCTGCTTTCTCAGTAGGGCCGCCAGCCCGGCTAATCAACTGCAGTACCCGGGTCTCCCCGACCAATTCGTAGGTACCGGGATTCCTTACCTGCCCCAGGATCATAACCTGGCTCCGTTTATAGTTCAGGAGGGACAGGCTGATCCTGGGTTCCTGGATATATTCACCATAACCTTCCTCCAGTAATTCCCTGAGTTCTTCAATGGTCAGCCCCTCTGCTTTAATTTTACCCAGCAGGGGAAGACTGATCTCTCCATCCGGATCAATACTGAGAGTTAATGATAAATCCGGATGCCCCCAGACCAAAATATTCAGGCGGTCATCCTGTTGTAATTTATACCCAACAGCCTGTATATTTAAGGCCACCAGTGGAAAGATAAGTATAAATATAAGCAATTTAATATTTTTTTCTATATATTCTGATGAAGGCAATAGTAAATCCTCCTTTTTTATCCTTATTTTTTTATTTTTCTATATTATGAATATATATACGACTTTATTTATAAATTTCCTGTCTATTATTCATAAATATGCTAATATTTTTCATTTATTAATTTTTTTAACTATTGAAACTTATATCTTTTTTATTTGCATTACTCTTTCACCTGCAGTATAATAGATAAAAGTAGATTAAAATACTCAACTTTATAAGGAGGGAGAAGAATGCCTATATACAATGATGTCACTGAACTGATTGGCAGAACACCATTGCTGCGGATAAACAAACTTACCGGAGAAAACGACGCAACAGTACTTATTAAATTGGAAAGGAATAATCCAGGTGGCAGTGTCAAGGACAGGATTGCCTACAGTATGATCAAGAGGGCAGAGGAAGAAGGCCGGCTGAAACCTGGTGGTACCATCATCGAGCCTACCAGCGGTAATACGGGAATCGGGCTGGCCATGGTGGCTGCCGCCCTGGGTTATAAGGTTATCCTTACCATGCCGGAAACCATGAGTATTGAAAGAAGAATGCTCCTTAAGGCCTATGGGGCGGAGATTGTCCTGACACCGGGCAAGGAAGGCATGAAGGGGGCTATCAGGAAAGCCGAGGAATTACTGGCTGAAACAGAGAATGCCATCATCCCCCAGCAGTTTGAAAACCCGGCCAACCCGGCCATCCATGAGAAAACCACCGGTGTGGAAATATGGGAGGATACAGGAGGAAGGATTGATTATTTCGTATCCGGTGTAGGAACAGGGGGAACCCTTACCGGTGCCGGCAGATACCTGAAGGAACGGAACCCGGAACTGAAAATTATAGCCGTTGAACCTGCCAATTCCCCTGTCATCTCCGGCGGAGACCCCGGCCCCCACAAGATTCAGGGCATTGGCGCCGGTTTCATCCCTGCCATCCTGGATACTGAACTGATCGATGAAATATATAAGATTACTGATGAAGAGGCCATGGAGACTGCCCGCCAGGCTGCCAGAAAAGAAGGGATACTTATCGGTATCTCCTCCGGTGCCGCCCTGGCAGCAGCCCTGAAAATAGCTCAAAAGGCCGGTAAAGGCAAGACCATCGTGGCCATTGCCCCTGATACCGGTGAAAGGTATCTCAGTACAGAACTTTTTGCAGAATAAATTTTGCAGGATAAATAAAAAGGCTGCCTGGATATCATCTGAATATCTGGCAGCCTCCTTTTATTTACTCCCTTTATTTACTTCCCTCAACAATCTTAATCCCGGACGAAGCCCCAATCCGATCCGCCCCGGCATTAATCATTGCCATGGCTTCCTCATAACTATGGATACCGCCTGAGGCTTTGACCTTGCAGGCATCCTTTACAGTTTCTTTCATTAATTTTACATCTTCTACTGTAGCACCGCCAGTGGAGAAACCGGTAGATGTTTTCACAAAATCCGCTTTAGCCTCCATGGCCAGTTTGCAGGCCCTTACCTTTTCCTCTTCAGTTAAAAGGCAGGCCTCAATGATAACCTTCAGTACCTTATCCCCGATGGTTTTCTTTAATTCGCTGATTTCTTTCAGTATTACATCATCCCGGCCATCCTTTAAAGCCCCAATATTGATAACCATATCAATTTCATCGGCACCATTTTCCAGGGCAGCCATGGTTTCGTATTTTTTTACCTCCCAGCTGTTGGCACCCAATGGAAAGCCAACAACTGCACATACCTTCACATCACTACCTTCTAATTCCCTTTTTACCAGGCCAGTATAGTACTCGTTAACACAGACTGAAGCAAAACCATACTCTCTGGCTTCCTTACAGATTTTTATAATTTCTGCTTCTGTTGCATTGGCACGCAGTAAAGTATGATCAATATATTTGGCTATATTCATTGGCTTCTCCCTTCCTTTCACTCATGTTTACACCTCTTTTAATGTTAAAATCATCCCGGTTAAATAAGCAATTCCTGCAAGTACATATACAATACTGAAGGAAAACCTTGCTATCAGTGAAACCCCGGCCAATGATGCAATAATAAAGGCAGGTGCACATAATAACGAAACAGTGGCATTATAGACCGGGGTACGGGTACGGTTTGAATAATCAATGGCAGCAATATTGGTTGATAAATATACCCCGTTTACTGCAAAAGCCAGGAAAATGTACATAAGAACCGCCACCGGCCAGGTATTCATGACGAGTGCCAATATTACTGCGATCAGGCCGCAGATACAGGAAAAGCGGAGAATCATGATTGCCCCATACCTGTCTCCTATTTTACCGAATAATAACGAACTCACCATTTTAGCCAGCAAAAATATTGTAGCCATAATACCGACAAAACCCTTTGGTGTAACAGGCAATTCACTGGCTGATATGATGTAGTAAGGGATGGCAAACTCAGCAAAACTGGTCACAATTCTAATGATGGAATATTTCCTGAATAAAGGATTATTCACTAAAATATCCTTCATTAATTTAAAAACATCCTTTAATTTTATCTTTTCGGTAACCCGGTCATCTATCCTTTCTACAACCCCAAACATGACAATGGCAGTTGACACCAGAGAAAACAGGAGTCCGGCTAAAAACACTACCTGATAACTCATTGGAAAGTCATATCTGGCAAGGCTCCGGGTTAAAAGAAGCGAGGCAAAGACACCTCCAGCCGCCGAGCTTAAGCCATATAAGCCAATCACATTGCCAATATTACGGTGAAATATAGTTGACATCATTTGAGCAAACAGAGGCTGGGCCAGGCCAACACTTAAGGCATAGAGAACCAGGGATACAAAAAACAGGATTACCGCCAGATGGGGGTCACCGGTAAAGAAAGACGATATCAGGATTAATAAAAACCCTACCCTTTCCAGGAGGCAGACCCAGATATTGGCCCATTTCGGGCTCCTGGCCCGCAGAGCAATTATTGATGAGAAAATAGTCGAACCATACATGACACTATAGTATAATACAGAAATCATGGAAAGATATATATCCCTGTTATTGATTGATCTCAAATAACTCGGCAACACACTCTCGGTAGAAAACATGGCAATGGCAAAGGAAAAGGCAAAGCCCTCCAATAACATGGATATAAGATTTCTGTTATAGTATCTCTCTCTGATTTGATATAGTCCTGCTTGATCTAAGGTATTTGACATCTTATACTCCGATCCTTTCCATATCCATTCAGGTTAAATGATATTGCTTATAAAGGGTTCAATGACCTTTAAGGCTACTAAAATCCTGTAAGTTATCGAAAAGACTGCCAGTGCTATACCGAAGGCCGCTACCGGTACATTCCATTTATAGGCAGGTATCTCCCTATACAGGGTTTTTTTACATTCTGAGTTAAAGCCTTTAGTTTCCATGGCAATAGCCTGATCCTGTATTTTTATTATCGAGTTGGCTACTACCGGTACGATAATCGGCACAAAGGCCTTGAAGCGCTGAATTAGATTACCCTCGGTATTTAAACCCCTGGCCCTCTGTGCATCCCTGATTTGTTCCATTTCCTTCCTCAATAAAGTAATTACCTGAAATGAATCCACAAAGGTAAATACATATTTATAAGGAATACCGGCTTTACACATGGTGACACTTAAATCAGTAATATCGATGCTCAAAAATATCGTAAATAAAGCACACATTAAGGGGACAACCCTCAGATAGTAACGATTGGCATAGGCAATGCCGGTAGTATAAAAATTAAGATTAAAAATCCTGAAAGCTACCGGGTCGCCTTCCATTATATTGGGGGCCATGGTACCGTAAATACCGTACATTGATATAAATAATATTACGATGGTTACCATTAATAACTTAAATAAGCCAGTCTGTTTCTCACGGATAATAGTAACAATACTTATTGCTATAACCGCAAAAGCATAATAGGTATTCTTCAGGAAAATCAAGGAAAATATCAGGCCCATTGCCAGCCATAATTTAGCAGCCGGGCTTAAACTTCTTAGCACAGTAGAATAGTCCCGTTCCTGCAGCATACGATACACCATCCCTTCTTTTTTAAATCTTTTCAGGTTTGTTGCAGTACATCGTAAGGTACTGCAACAAACCTGAGCTTCAGTAGAAAAGTTTATAGCTTAAAGTTATTTTTCTATAGTTGAACCATTTAAGGTCTTTAAATGGTCAGGTAATCTTTTGTAAACAATCCAGGCGATTACACTGGCAATACCCTTATCCACTAAATTAACCGGAATACGGGCCAGGAAAGCAGCATTGGCTAAATCTGTACCTATTGCATTTAGGCCAGCAATCATCAGGTTTGTTCCGGCATTACCATCAATACCACCGTATACAACCATGGCAATTGGCGCACCGGTAATGGCGTTCCATAAAGCCACCAATACTGTTGCAACAATAACATCAGTTATTGATTTAAAATGATTTTTTCTGGCCATGTAACCGACGATAAGACCTGAACCAATATTACAAATGGCAAACATAGAAGCCATAATATTACCACTGATTAAGGAAGAAACAATATTATACAATGCACCTGATGCTGCCCCAACCCATGGTCCCATGATGGCAGCAACGATAACAGTACCAATAGAATCCAGGTAAATAGGCAAACTCAAAGAAGAAGCAATAATACCGCCAATATAGTTAATGGCAACACCTATCGGGATCATTATTGCAATATAGGTTCCCTTTAACCTTCCCTTTGCAGAGTCAACAGTATTCATGTTCATTAATTATTTCCTCCTCTTTTTGCATTATATTTATTTATAAACTTTTCTACTGACAAAATTGTCTCCTCATTCTTACCAGCAGATAAAAACAGATCCAGTTGGGTAATCTGAGGTGGTTCAACCTGGGCTTTTTCCAATACCTCACTGTTTAAGAAAATCTTTTCCGGTACATTATCATCAAGGACCTCTCCCTGACACATGACAATAACCCGGCTGGAGTTTTCTGCAACATAGTCCATGTCATGGGAAATCATGATAACTGTATGGCCTTCATCATGCATCATATTTATTATCCTGGTGAGCATCTGCCGGCCGACTTCATCAAGGCCGCCGGTCGGTTCATCCAGAATCAATACCTCTGGCTTAAAGGCCAGGACTGAAGCAATTGTTACAATCTTCTTGGTAGTATAATCAAGGGTCATGGGATGTTGTTCCAGAATATCCTTCAGGTCCATCAATTCAACAACCCGCTCAATGGATTCTTTCATTTCAGCAGCAGTAAAATTAAAATTTCGCGGGCCAACCTCTAATTCTTCAATAACTTTGGTAGTAAAAATCTGATGGTTGGGATTCTGGAAAACATAGCCGCAACGCCTTGACATTTCAGCTACTGATTGTCCCTCTGTATCTTCGTCAAATAGATATACCTTTCCCGATGTTGGTTTCAACAAGCCGTTAAAGTGCCGCACAAGGGTTGTCTTGCCACTACCGTTTTGCCCGATAATGGAAACCACATCATCCTTCTTGATTTCTAAGTTTACACCCTTTAAGGCCTTTACTTCTCCTCTGGGATAAACATGGACCAGATTTTCAGTCCTGATTACTGTCTCACTCATGCTGATCACCCCTGCCTTTTAAACCAGCAAAGTATTCCTCTGCTTCCTTCAGTGTAATGGGAGTACCACTATTGCCAGTATAGGTTTCTTTCAGGCCCAATGCTGCATCGGTAACCTGGGGTACCCGCACTGAATGCCTGTTCAGTAGTTCCTTATTCGTAAAAACTTTGTGGCTCTCATCATAGGCTACCAGTTCGCCCTCATGTAAAACCAGAATCTTATCAGCATATTCAGCAAGCATTTCGATATTATGGTCAACCATGATGATGGTTTTTCCCTGCCTATGCAGTTCCCGCACTAACCTGAATACTTCATCCCGGCCGATTGGATCTAACTGGGAAGTAGATTCATCAAGAATAATTACCCTGGGCTGCAAAGCCAGGATACTGGCCACCGCTAAACGCTGTTGCTGGCCGCCGGATAAATGATATGGTGAACGGTCATACATGCTGCTTAATCCACAGGCCTCAGCAGCAAACTTTACCCTTTCAATCATTAATTCCCTGGAGTAACCAAAATTGCACATGGCAAAGGCAATTTCATCTTCAACAGTCTGCTGGGTAAACTGGCTTTCCGCATCCTGAAAGACTATACCAATGACGTCAGTTACGCCGCTACCCCTGGTTTCATTTAAACTCTTGCCATCAACAATTATCTCCCCACTCCAGCTGCCTCCGGCCACAAAAGGCAGGATCCCCACCAGGGACTTACATAAGGTAGACTTTCCCGCTTTATTGCAACCGACTATACCGACAAAATCACCTTCATTGATGGTAAAGGATAAATCCTTTAAAACTATTACATCACTGCCATCATATTTGTAGCTATAATTCTTAACTTCAATTATTGGATTAGCCATTATATCCCTCGCTATCTTTTTTGATCAGAAGACGAACTGCATCACAGGCGATCCGGATTGTATCCTCCATATTGCCCCAATTCATAATAGCACTGGCCCGCTTTCCCCTGATTGATGAGATAACAAATATTGCTGCACATTCCATCTCGGAACAGACCACATTACCCCTTTGCCAAGCTTCCCAGCGTTTTTTCAGCCTGGCACTGACCGGAGAAGAGTCAGGATCTAATTCACCAAAGAAGGAGTCTTTGGAATGAGTGATTCCCTCTATATAATTCTTATTATGCATTCTGGCTGCTTCAGACAGAGCCGCTACTACATGCCGGTCAGCTATTGCCGGGTATTCGATGGGCATATAGCTTATTGTTGTTCCCTCATCTCTAACCGCAGCAGTTACAATGGCTCCATCATATTTTTTATCATCATCGGGGTCTTTAACCGGGCCAGCTGTACCAATCCTTATAAAGGTATCTGCCCCAACCCTCATTAATTCCTCAACTGCAATGGCTGCTGATGGGCAACCCATTCCAGTTGAAGTCACAGAAACTTTTACTCCATCCAGGGTGCCTGTCCAGGTTTTATGCTCCCTATTATGGGCAATCAACACGGGGTTATCCAGAAAGGAAGCAATTAAATCAGTCCTGAAAGGGTCCCCCGGTAAAAAGACATACCTGCCGACATCCCCCGGCCTTAATTTGGTATGATATTGACGTCCTTCCTGATCCAGATTTGTATACGCCATTTTATTATCACCTACCTGTTTTCCTTTGCTTTATCTTCAGCAATCAGTATTTTTAAAGCCTCACAGGCAACCTGAATTGTATTCTTCATATCCTTAAAGGACATAATTGCACTTGCCCTGCAACCTCTGATGGAAGAAATAACGAATAAGGCTGCTGCCTCCATTTCTGAGGTATAGACATTACCGCGGCGCCATGCCTCCCACCTTTCCGTTAATCTGGCTTCAGCAGGCATATTAAATGGTTCATGTTGTCCATAGAAGGAATCCTTGGAATGAGTAATCCCTTCAGCATAGTTGTATCCCAATTTCCTGGCTGCCCGGGCCAGGGCTTCCACTACATGGCGGTCGGCCACTGCCGGATATTCTATTGGAATATAATGAATTGTCGTTCCCTCATCACGTACTGCCGCTGTATTAATAACTCCATCCAATGTTTCATCCATAGCAGCATCACAGACGCGGCCCGCAGTACCCACTCTGATAAAGGTATCAGCACCACATTTGATCAGCTCTTCAAGACAGATGGCTGTTGAAGCACAACCCATACCGGTTGAAGTAACTGATACTTTTTCACCATCCAGGAAACCGGTCCAGGTTTTATGTTCCCGGTTATGGGCAACTAATCTGGCATCATCAAAAAATGAAGCTATTAAATCTGTCCTGAAGGGATCACCTGGAAGTAATACATACCGTCCTATGTCCCCTGGTTTTAAATGAACATGATACAATTTTCCTTCTTCGTTTAACATCTTTATCCCCCTTTTGTTTTTTTAAGTATTTTTATCTTTAAAAATATAAGTTATCTTTTAAAACTAATCTATTTTCAGAATCATTTCCTTAAAACTACTTCCCTGTCCTGAATATTCTACATTCAATAAATCTGTAATGGTTGCTGCAATATCAGAAAAGGTTTTACGAACCTTTAAGTCTACATCAGCCTTGATTTTTTCTCCGTAGATTAATAAGGGTATATATTCCCTGGTATGATCGGTTCCCCGGTAGGTAGGATCACAACCATGGTCTGCTGTTATCATCAGGACATCATCCTCATTCATCGCCCCAATTATTTCAGGTATCCTCTCGTCAAAATCCATTAAAGCCCGGGCATAGCCTCCAACATCGCGGCGGTGCCCGTAGATCATATCAAATTCTACCAGGTTGGCAAAAATCAGGCCGGGTTTATTCTGCTTCATGAATGATATAATAGCATCTACACTTTCCATATTTCCTACGGTATGATTGGAATTAGTCAGGCCTTTTCCGGCAAAGATGTCACTGATTTTTCCTACCCCCATCACTGAATACCCTGCTGCCTTAATATTATCCAGCATCGTATCAGCTACAGGTTCCAGGGAAAAATCCTCTCTCCTTTCTGTTCTCTTAAAATTACCCGGAACACCAATGAATGGCCTTGCTATAACCCGCCCTACAGCGTGTTCACCGGTTAAAATCCTGCGTGCTTTCCTGCAAATATCATATAACTCCTCTGGTGGTATTACTTCCTCATGGGCAGCAATCTGAAAGACACTGTCTGCTGATGTATATACGATTAACTTTCCGGTTTTTAGATGTTCTTCGCCCAGCTCATCAATTATTGCTGTTCCCGAGGCAGCTTTATTGCCAAGAACACCCTTTCCTGTTTCCTCAACAAACTTATTGATTATCTCCTCAGGGAAACCATCTGGATAGGTAGGAAAGGGCTTATCAAGTATTATCCCTGCTATTTCCCAGTGGCCCGTTGTTGTATCTTTGCCTGACGAAAGCTCACTCAATTTACCATAAGCACCTATCGCTTTTAAATCAGGCTTTAAACCCTTCAGTTCCCTTATTTTGCCAAGGCCCATTTTCTCCATATTTGGTAACCGGAGGTTTTCTATGCTTTCAGCAATATGGCCCAGTGTATCTGCACCCTGGTCATTATAAACTGCAGCATCTGGAGCAGCACCTATACCAACACTATCAAGAACAATTAAAATGACTCTTCTAATACCGTTAACTATAGACACCCCCATAGCAAAATAATCTTTTGTTCCTCTAATGAATTAATTCTGTTTATATTAATACTTGTGTTAATTATCTCTCAATTTGTAATAATAATAACAGTTTTAATGTTATTTGTCAACAATATTAACATTCATTTGTTATTATTTTTTCAAAATTATTATAAAAAAAATACCCGCCAGGCGGGTATAAACAGAATCTTTTATGGAAATTTGGGTATTTTTGCCCATTCACAATTCAGGCTATACACAATAAAGTTTTATCCCTTTACTTTCAATAAATTCTCTCCAATCATCAGGCAAATTGTCATCAGTAATAATAACATCGATATCAGAAAAATTACAAAAATACGCCAGGTTTACTGTCCCAAATTTAGTTGAATCCGCAACCAGAATCTTTTCTATAGCCGAGTTTATAATAGCTTTTTTCAAGCTAACTTCATATCTATTAGCACAGGTTATCCCCAATTCTTTGTGAGCACCGGCCATGGACAGGAAAACTTTATTGGCCCTGATCTGCCGGATATAATCAATCCCCTGGCTTGACACAAATAATTGGGTATTGCGGTAATAATGCCCTCCAGCCAATTCGATAGTTATTTTATTATACCTGCTTAAATTAATTAAGTTATTTAAATTAAAACAGACAGCAACAATGTCAATGCTCGGTGGTAATTGTGCTGTTATTTGTTCAGTAGTAGTACCTGTATCAAATATCACTACCTCTTTTTCTCTTATAAGGCTGGCGGCAAATTTCCCAATTCTTTTCTTTGCCTCTAATTGTATCTGGGACTGTTTATAAAGCTCATAATTGATATTACTATTGGGTAATATATTCGAACTGATCAGCATCCCGTTTTCTATTTTCGCTATATTATCATTAGCAAGTAACTTTGCATCCCGTCTAATTGTCATTTCAGACACATCGAATAATTCAGCCAGATCCTGAATTGGAATAACAGGTTGCCTGCTCAACATAGTTTTAATTTTCTGTAATCGTTCTTCTTTATTACTCATCTAAAACCACCCCATGTTCATACTTGTCCTTCTTACCTGAAAGCCAATACACTCCTCAAACCTTATTCTCCTGCCTACAAGCCTGATCCATATATGTTTCAATTCAATAGAGGAACGGAATATTCAATTAAGTATATTATCTTTTTTATTATAGTGGAAAAAGTAACAATAGTCAATTTGTTAACCTGCATCTGTTTCAATTATAACATAAATATAACATAAAAAAAGCCAGTACAGCTGTTATACTTAGCTGTACTGGCCCTTTTCCGGCAAACTATTGCAATCCATGCATCTTCCTGCATCTTTCCTCTATCTCTTTTAACTTCTGCTGGGCTTCCCTTAGTGCCTCGCCAATCGGGTCCGGTAAATCAGTATGGCTGAGTTCTGTTTCCGGAGGAAGGGGTTTACCCTCTCTCCGAATAACCCGGCCGGGTATACCTACTACCGTGGAATTTTCCGGTACATCCTTTAAGACCACCGAACCTGCACCAATCTTTGAATTATTACCGATAGTAATAGCCCCGAGTACCTTGGCGCCAGCCCCGATTAAGACATTATCCCCGATGGTGGGATGGCGTTTCCCCTTTTCCTTACCTGTTCCCCCCAGGGTTACACCCTGATAGATAGTTACATTATCACCGATTTCTGTTGTCTCACCGATTACTACTCCTGCACCATGGTCGATAAAAAAACCCTTACCGATTTTGGCACCGGGATGGATCTCAATACCGGTAAGGAAACGGGCAATCTGGGAAATAAACCGTGGTATGGTCCTTAAACCCAATTTATATAAAAAATGTGAGAATCTATGGATGATTATGGCGTGAAGGCCGGCATAGGTCAGGAGCACCTCGAGAATATTATTTGCTGCAGGGTCCCGTTCAAAAATTGCCTTTATATCTGCTTTTATATATTTAAACATCATTTTCACCCCCTGAAATCTGCTAAAAATAATTATAAACTTTATATTTCAACAGGACAAGCCGAATTAAAATAAAACATGTCTGGGACTTTTTTCCTATTTTCTAAAATAATTTAGAAATTTTAAAAATAATTAAAGGAATTTTATGTTATTTGTCTAATTTTATTATAGAGAAGTTAAAATATGGTATTTGGAGGTGGGGTATGAACGACATCTACGAGTTGGATGTGCTAATAGAAAAAAAACGCGCAGAACTAATCCGGCTTTTTGAAGAAAAGGAAATTTTCGATGAAAAAATAGTCGAAAAAAGCCAGGAGCTGGATCAATTACTAAATTGCCTGAATAACAGACTACAGAAAAAAGCCCTGTAGTATTCTGCTTAAATATATTCATGCCAGATGATTTTATACGCCTCAAAAACTCCAAACAGAGTGGAGTTATTTGAGGCGTATTGCTTATCTTATGATTATTTGTTCTCTTTCCGGGCCGGTTCCGATAATCTTTACCGGGATACCGCTTTCTTTCTCAATATATTCTATATAGGCACGGGCAGCCTGTGGTAATTGCTCATATTCAGTATAACCGCTAATATCCTCTGACCAACCGGCCATGGTTTCATAGACCGGTTCACAGTTAAAGAGGGTTTCCTGTTCCAGGGGAAACTCACTTAAATATTCCCCTTGATATTTATAGCCAACACAGACCTTGAGTTCCTCCATACCGGTAAGGACATCCAGTTTGGTCAAGGCCAGCTCTGTCAGGCCATTAACCCGGACAGCATGCTTGATAATCGGTATATCAAACCAGCCGCATCTCCTGGGCCTGCCGGTTGTTACTCCATATTCATGGCCTTTTTCCCTCAGGTAATCACCGGTTTCATTCTTTAATTCAGTGGGGAAAGGCCCCTCCCCTACCCTGGTTACATAGGCCTTGGCGACACCGATAACACCATCAATCCCGGCCGGGCCAAAACCAGTACCGGTACAGACGCCACCGGCAGTGGGATTGGATGAGGTCACATAGGGATAGGTACCATAATCTACATCCAGCAGGGTCCCCTGGGCTCCTTCAAAGAAGATTTCCTTGCCTTCCCTCCTGGCTTTATCCAGCAGCAGGGTAGTATCAGTGACATGTTTACGAATAATATCTATATACTCCCGGTACTCTTCCATGATGTCTTCAGCCTTGAGAGGCTCTACACCATAGACCTTCTCCAGCAGGAGGTTCTGGTATTCCAGGGCATCAGTCAATCTCCTGTAAAAACGTTCTTTATCAAGGGTATCAATGAGCCGGATTCCCCTCCTGGCTACCTTATCGGTATAGGCCGGGCCAATACCCTTGCCTGTTGTACCGATTTTCCCCTCTCCCTTGCGTTCCTCCTCTAATTTATCCAGCAAACGATGGTAGGGCATGATAACATGGGCAATCTCACTGATAAAGAAATTATCCAGGGAGATTCCCCTCTCTTCCAACATCTGCATCTCCTTAACCAGTGCTGCAGGATCAATGACCACACCATTACCGATAATATTAATTTTCTCAGCATAAAGGATTCCGGAAGGAATCAAATGTAGTTCGAATTTCTGGTCCCCGACAATAACAGTATGCCCGGCATTGTTACCGCCACCGAAACGGACGATTACATCAGCTGTCCTGGCCAGTAAATCGGTAATCTTTCCCTTGCCTTCATCTCCCCACTGGGCACCTACTAAAATTTTATTTGCCATTTTATCTGCCAGGTCATCTTTGAACCCGGCTAACCTCCTCTCCTTGCAGTCCTAGCTTCTCATAGATATAATCCAGTTCCTTTAAGAACAATTTATAATCAAAGATTCTTTCCAGCTCCTCCTTACTGAGATGGGCAAGAATCTCTTCATCCTCCTGTAAAAGTACCCGATAACTCCGTCTGGTATCCCAGGCTTTCAGGGCATTCCTCTGGGCCAGTGCATAAGCCTCTTCCCTGGTTAATCCCTTGTCTACTAAAGCCAGCATTACCCGCTGGGAGAAAACCAGGCCATGGGTCCTCTCCAGGTTCTCCTCCATCCTCTCCTTATTGACCACAAGTTCATCCATTACCATAATAAATTGGTTCAGCATGTAATGAACCAGGATACTGCTATCGGGAAGGATAACCCTTTCTACAGAGGAGTGGGTCAAATCCCTTTCATGCCAGAGGCTGATATTCTCCAGGGCAGGGATAACATTACCCCTCACTACCCGGGCCAGGCCGGAAATCCGCTCACAGATGATGGGATTTTTCTTGTGGGGCATTGCTGAAGAACCCTTCTGACCCTTGCGGAAACCCTCCTCCACCTCCAGGATTTCTGTCCTCTGGAGATTACGGATTTCCGTTGCGAATTTCTCCAGTGAAGCAGCAATAAGGGCCAGGGTACAGATAAAATCAGCATGTCTGTCTCTCTGCAGGACCTGGTTAGAGATCGGGGCTACTTCCAGGCCCAGTTCCTGACAGGCCAGCTCTTCTACCCGGGGATTAATACTGGCATAGGTCCCGACAGCTCCGGAGATTTTCCCAATACTGACAACTTTCAGGACATCCTCCATCCTGGTAATATGCCTTTTAACCTCCTCATGCCAGATGAGGAGTTTCAGGCCCCAGGTTATGGGCTCTCCGTGGACTCCATGGGTCCGGCCAATCATGATGGTTTCTTTATGTAAAAGGGCTTCTTCCGCCAGTTTATCCCTCAGCCTGTTCAGCTCTTTTAAGATTAATTCTCCTGCCTGTTTCATCTGGATGGCCAGGGCTGTATCCTTTACATCATTGGAAGTCAGGCCCATGTGGATATATTTTGATTCACTGCCAAGGCTTTCGTTGATTCCCTCGACAAAGGCCAGGATATCATGCCTGGTTACCTTCTCAATTTCCCTGATTCTCTCTATATCCAGCCTGACATTTTCCTCAATTTTTTTTAAATCCCTTTCCGGGATTTTTCCCAGTTTTGCCCAGGCCCTGCAGGCCGCCAGCTCAATATCCAGCCAGATACGGTATTTGTTCTCTTCACTCCAGATTTGAACCATCTCTGGCAAACTGTAACGCTCGATCAATACAATCTCCTCTTTTCCATACCTTGCTATTCTCCTATCACGTAACCATATTAGCAAAAGGCAGTAGTGTTGTCAAGTTTACCCCGGAAATGATTCCTGGTGCTAATTGGAAGAAGGAATATCTATTTATTACTAATTTTTGCAGGAATTTATTTTGTATTGAAGAAATATATAGTAAAATATATTTTTGGAGGTATTTCTATGAAGTACAGGTTAAATTGTTTTTTTATAATCTTAATTTCCCTTACCCTGGTATTCTTACTGGCAGGATGTGATAATAACAAAAAAGGCACCAGCATACCTGAGACTTATTCCCTGACCATCGATATTATAGGAGATGGTACTGTAACCAAAACACCGGACAAAGAAAGCTACGAAAAGAATGAAAAGGTAACTCTGAAGGCTGTACCTGCTGAATTGCACAATTTTGCATTCTGGGAAGGTACCTATAACCTGAGCAAACCGGAAACTGTAATCGTCATGGAAAAGGATACCCATCTAAAAGCTAACTTTGGCCGAATATATAAATTAGCATATTTTAATGATAATGAAGGATGGCCTGTTGAAGAAGATGACATTACAAAATTAGCTCTAACAGATGATGGCAGATACGCTATTACCATGAAAGAAGAAAATTTTATTCAAAGAATAACGATGGATATTGAAGTGAATAACTTATATGGGGAAATTGAACTACAATTTGCTAAAACAGATTTTTATCCAGGTGCGGGCCTTGTCTTTAACGATACTGGGACAGTTTTTCATTTCCTGGAAGCAAATCACGGCGGAAAGTATTACATAAAAAAAGCTACAATCATAGATACCGGTTCGATAAACGTAAATACAGTTTCATCGGGGAATATACCAGATTATAAAAAGGGTGAACTACTTAAACTGGCTTACAGTAAAAAAGGTTCCGTCTATAACTTATATATAAATGGATATTATGTAGACCATATTGAAATTGACGATATTGAACCAGCATTTCAGTTATTAGCAATTAGCGGAAAAGAAGCTCCTTTCACTGTTTATTTTGATAACTTGAAGATTTTAAACCTTGACCCATATCTTTTCACACAGAAGAACATAGTTCCAGCAGCTATAAAGAACATCATTGAAGTTTCTTCTGAAATAGTTAATAAATAGCAAAAAAAATTGCATAACTCTTTTGCTAACTTATTTTACCGACCCTCTGGATCAAGCAGAGGGTTTCTTTTTATATTTTAAAGGTATTTTTTTATTTACCGTGAATTATATATTTAGCTCTATTGAAATTGGGGGATTAAAATTTTATAAAAAATGAAGAAGTCAAACCCCTGGCAGATTTATGCTGTACAGGGGGCCTTTTTTCTACAAAATGACAGATACCAGATTTGCTTCAGGGGTAAGAATATATTATATTATATTTAAGGTATTATAATGTATAATGATATTAAGGAAGGAAAAAAGATGGGGAACGCATTTATCAATGAACAGAAAAAATTGGTTTTCTCAAATATTAATTGTACCCGCTCCATTGAGATTGGAGATGCGGCCATTGATAGTGGCTTTCTTCTCCAGTTTCCGGGAGTCACTTTACCCATCTTTTTATATTTAGCTACCCACATGGATGATAATTACCTGCTCCGGACAAGCCCTACAATCATCTCCTCCTATCTGCCTGATACATATACGGTGGAGGATATTTATGCCGGTTTAAGTTACCTGAAAAACAAAGGCATAATTGATTGTACAGGCGAACGGGAAGGGGATTATACCTACCGGATCAGGGTGAATATAGAAAATATCAGACAGGCCAATAGATTAACCCCGGTAAGAAATAATAGTCTTAAGAATATTTACTTTAATAACCGGGAATTGAGACAGAAAATACTCCAGCTTCCCCGGCCTTGCCGGGCAGAACTCTTTCAGGGTATCCTGACCTTCGTTCCGCCGGAGGAGGATCTGGGAATCCTGGAGAGTAAGATAACACAATGGCTGGAAGACTTTCAAATAGAAATGATTCAGGAACTAATCCGCCGGGTAGATAAATGGCAGGTCAAATACGATAATCCGGCAGAAGGAACCTTTCATTACCTGCAGGGCATTATCGATGACTGGTATAAAAAAAAGATTTTTACCTATGAAGACCTGCAATCTCAGGATAAACTCTTCCGGGAAATCCAGGAAATTGCCAGACTCTATGGACTGACAGAATGGCATAATATCAGCCCGGTACAGCTGGATACTTTCCAGAACTGGCTCCAGGACGGCTTTCCCCTCAGTGCAGAACTGGTCAAACTGGCCATCAGGGAGGCTTTCCGGCGGAAAAAAGACGGACAACCATCCCTGCAGTATATCGAAGATAACTTCATTAAGCCCTTTAAAGAGATGAAAATAAGGGATACAGGGGAAGCTTTAAAATTTCTGCAGAAAGGCAGGGCCGGGCTAAAAACAGTTCAGAAAAGGGAAAAGAAGATTTCCTTTAATTGGGATAATCTGGCCTGGGATTTTGAAGATTAAGATAGAGGGTGTTTAGCATGGCTATGAATGAAAGGTTAATGGAGAGAGCAGAATATAGGAATACGGAGTTTCAGTTACTGGGTATCTTATTACAGTATCCGGAAAAGATTGATGATGTGGCTGACTCCCTGGAGACAAAGCATTTCCTGGATCCCCAAGCCCAGCTGATTTACGATATTCTCTTAAGCCAATACCAGGAAAGTAATCAGATTTCCCGGACAAAACTTTTCCTCAAATTAAAGAAAGACGGAATTATAAAAAATCCGGAAGAGCTGATTGAACGGCTCACTTCCGGTTTCAATACCGTCGATGAATTAGAGCCTACCATAGATATAATAAAACTCAATTATCAAAAATACCTGATCAGTAAGGCAGCAGAAAGATTACAACAACTGGTAGAAAAAACAGATCTGGATATCGGCGACTACCAGGCCAGGGCTCAGGAAATTATCTTTGAGGCCACCAATGAGAATAATGAACAGGAAAAGCATATCTATAACATGGAAGAAGCCCTGATAACCTCCTATAATAATTACGTAGCTCGCAAAGAAGGGAAAGGGGACCTGGGCCTGCAGACCGGTTTTATCTCCCTGGATAACCTCATCGGCGGTTTCAAGAAAGGGCACCTTAATGTTATCGCTGCTTCCACCAGTATGGGTAAATCCGCCTTTGCCATCAATATTGCCAAGAATGTGTTGAAAAGGAAGATACCGGTGGCCATCATCAGTCTTGAGATGGATGCCCAGGAGATAGTTGACCGGATGATTGTCCAGGAAGCCGGTGTCCATGCCTGGAAATACAGCCAGGGGGAAACCAGTGAAGAAGAAGATATGAGGATTGCCAAGGCCCTGGATAATCTCTACCAATTGCCCCTGATGATCTCTGATGAGAGGGGCCTTAATGTGGCCCAGATCAGGGCCAGGCTCCGCAAATTTAAAGCCCAGATGGGTGAGCTGGGACTGGTGATTATTGATTACCTGCAGATGATCCAGTTGCCTGATGACCAGATTCACAATACAGCCAGGGCAGTGGGACAGGTAGTCCTGCAGCTGCGTAACCTGGCTGCAGAACTGGAGACACCGATTATCCTTGTTTCCCAGATTAGCAGGAGTTTCGCCAGCCGGCAGGATAAAAGGCCTGTCCTCTCCGATCTGCGTGATTCAGGTAACATTGAAGAAATTGCTGACGGGGTTATCTTCCTCTACCGGCATGCCCATACCAGTGCTGCGGCCCGGGAAAAGGCCATAGAGGAAGGTACAGAAAGGGATACAGAGGTCATCGTGGCCAAGCAAAGGACTGGCCAGACCGGTTCAGTAAAACTTTATTTTGAACATGAATATGTCCGTTTTGTGGATCCGGAAAACCTCTCCCTGGAAGGAATGATACCTTATGAAGGACAATAAAGGCAAGGGTATGGATCAGATGGATTTCCGCCTGATCCTGGCCTTTACCAATGCCTATAGCAGCCTGTATAAAAAGGGGCTCCTTAACCAGGAACAACTGGAAAAGATCCTCATCCTCCTGGATAATTACCAGGACTATACGGCGGAAGAATTTGAAATAAAATTGAAGGAAATTTTTCCGGATATTCCTGAGTAAAATACTTGAAATTAAGATATTTTAAGTGTATAATAAATATTAAGAAAATTGCCAGTCATAAGAATATAAGTTTATAAGGAGGTTGATAAGCATGTCTAACTTAGAGGCAATCTCTATCCTGTTGGAACATGCGTCAGAAAAAACTGTTCTCGATTACGTGGCAAAAAAACTGAAAACAGATGAGAACTACTTTGCCAACTTTAACAGAGAGAAGCTTGTTTTTGATTTCATGATCTCCAATTAGTAGGAAAAAGGGCTGTTCCTCCGAACAGCCCTTATTTTTATACCTTCATCTATTTTATATGCTTTTATTTATGCTTCCACTACCTGGATTTTTATGTCAGCGGTAACATCCTCATAAAGCTTTACCTTCACCTTATGCACTCCCAGGGATTTTATATTTTCTTCCAGTTGAATCTTCCTTCTATCTATTTCATATCCGGCTTTAGCCACAGCATCAGCAATATCTTTAGTGGTTACAGAACCAAAGAGCCTGCCCTGCTCTCCCGCTTTGACGGCAATAACGAATTTCTCTTTTTCCATCCGGGAGGCCATCTCCTTTGCTGCTGCCTTTTCTTCCTGCATTTTTTTCTGCATTGCCTTTTGTCTTTCTTTTAGCTGCTGAATATTCCCCTTGCTTGCCTCCTCTGCCAGGCCCCTTGGAAAGAGATAATTCCGGGCATATCCATCGGAAACATTGACTATATCACCTTTTGAACCCAGGTTCTTAACATCTTCCTTTAAAATTACCTTCATCAAAAACCCCCCTTTTTGTTCATCTTTTCAACTGTAAAAGCTCAGGCTTTTTGATTTCTACGCAGATTAAACCACATATCTATAAAACCCAGAAACATCAATAAATAAATGAAGAAAATATTAAAGAAAAAGAGGGCGGATACAAAAATTACTAAAGGGAAATTGGTATTCCTCCTTCCCAGCCAGTTCACCACCACGGCAAAACCCTGTAGGAAGAGCAGGAAGAAAAACAGAATCATTAAATTGATAATCACTATCCTGGCTTGCTCTGATACCCCCCCGGGACTACTATACTGTAGATAGGTCCTGGCCAGGATCAGTAATACCAGGGCTAAAGAAACCCACCAGCGGGGGAAACGCCAGGTACTGAATGGTTTATATTGATGAAGATCAATCCCCCTCTTCCTTAAATACCAGATGGTTATATAATAAATCAAAATACCATGTATAGCAGATGTAACCAATAAAAGAGAGGGTAAAAGGGTTTTCACCAAATATAGGAATTGATCCAGTAAAATATCGTATTGGGGAAAAAGCCCTGTACCATCCAGATAGGCCCTCATCCCCGTTAGCAGATCCTGATGGGAAAAACCCAGTATATAGGGCAAAGAAAGGCCCATGGCCAGATTGGAAATGATTACGGCTACAATCGTTAATATTAATGTCCAGAAGGGGCTAAACTTCTCTTCGAGGCCAGAACCAAGGAAAAAACCAATCAGCCCGAAGCTCAGGATGGAATAGACCCCCATGATTATACCATTGGCAACACCAAAGAATATCCCGACCACCAGGCCATTGGCTACAGCCGCCAGGGCCACCAGTGGAACAGCTTCACCGGTACCGTATTTTACTATATAAAGTACCAGGGGGATCGGCCAGATTAGATAGATAAATGCTGAAAAGAAAGGAAATATTAAACTGAGAAAAGTCAAAAGAACCAGTAAAATAATGGTTTTCAGGAAATCCTTTGTTTTCATCAGGAGTGCACACCTCTCAAAAATTACAGTTGGATATGAAAGAAAGGAGGCTGGTTCGCCCTTTGCCTCCCTCCCTTCCATCTTATTCTTTTACAAATGGTAACAGGGCAATTTGTCTTGCTCTTTTAATCTCTCTCGTTACAGCCCGCTGATGTTTGGCACATGTTCCCGTAATTCTTCTGGGAATAATCTTGGCCCGATCAGTTAAAAAACGTTGTAAGGTTCTAACGTCTTTATAATCTATCTCTTTATCCTTATTGGCACAAAAGTAGCAGGTTTTATTTCTGCCTTTTGCCATGGTTTATATCCCCCTTTCTAAAATGGTACATCAAAGTCGTCACCCAGATCCAGATCAAAGACATCATCATCTGCTTCATCATTGCTTTGAGTACCAAAATCATTGCTATGACCACCATAGTTCTGGCCGCCATAGTCGTTAGCCGGCCTGTCGCCACGCCATTCCAGGAAACGGACATTATCGGCTACAACCTCCGGGTTTATATAAGTACGGCCACCACTTTCATTCTTCCGGATCTGTAGGGAACCTTCTACCGCTACCAGCTGGCCTTTACCCAGGTACTGGGCACAGTGTTCAGCCAATTTCCGCCAGGTAACTATATTGATAAAATCAACCTCACGTTCTCCCTGTTGGTTGGCGTAGTTACGCTGGACAGCAAGGGTAAAGGAGGTAACAGCAATACCATTGCTGGTATAACGCATTTCCGGATCCCTGGTTAAACGACCAATCAATATAATACGGTTTAACATCCCTGGTCACCATCCTATTAAAAAGAAGACCTTTAGTCTTCTTTCTTGATTACTAGAGAACGTAAAACACCATCAAGGATTCTGAAATTACGTTCCAACTCTTTAACCAGGGCAGCACTACCTTTGAAGGTCATTATAACATAATAACCTGTATCATATTTATTGATTTCATAGGCCAACTTTTTGTTGCCCCAAACGTCTAATTCTACAATCTCACCCTGGTTATCGGTGATAATGCCTTTGATTCTTTCCAGCAGGCCTTCTCTGGCTTCTTCTTCCAGGTCTGGCCTTAAAATAAAGGCAGTTTCATAAAGATGTGTCATTCCTCTTCACCTCCTCCATTCGGACTAAGCGGCCCTGCACCAGAGTACAGAGCATGGATTCGTTCATCCTTCATTATAACATCCTTTAAAAACTTATGCAAGACAAAGTCACACATTGAAACGGAAATAGCAGATATCTCCATCCTTGATGAGATAATCCTTTCCTTCCAGGCGTAACAGGCCCTCTTCCCTGGCCTTAGCCATGGAACCGGCCCGGATCAGGTCAGCATAGCTGACTACTTCCGCCCGGATAAAGCCCCGCTCCATATCAGTATGGATTTTACCTGCAGCCTGGGGTGCTGTAGAGCCTTCCCTGACTGTCCAGGCCCGTACTTCATCTTCACCGACCGTAAAGAAGGTGATCAGCCCTAAAAGCCTGTAACCGGCCCTGATAACCCTGTCCAGCCCCCGTTCCTTTAAACCCAATTCCTCCAGAAAGAGCTCTGCTTCTTCTTTCTCCAGCTCGGCGATATCTGCCTCAATCTTTGCACTGACTGTAACCAACTCTGCTCCTTCCGCTTCTGCCAGCTTCCTTACCTGTTCTACCAGCTCATTTTCTTCTGTAAGCAGGGAAGCCTCGTCCACATTGGCGATATAGATCATGGGTTTGGCACTTAACAGGGATAACTCCTTTATTAATCTTTTTTCCTTCCCGGTCAGTTCCAGCTGGCGCAGGCTTCCTCCGGCTTCAATAACAGAAATAAAGTGATCCAGTATAGCCAGTTCCTCCCGGGGTTCCTTTGCACCGCTTTTGGCCGCCCTCTCTGTCTTTTCCCGCCTCTTTTCTATTGTGGCCAGGTCAGCCAGTTGTAACTCCATATTGATTATTTCTATATCCCTGACGGGGTCAATACTGCCATCCACATGGGTTACATTCTCATCAACAAAACACCTGACTACCTGGGCTATAGCATCCACTTCCCGGATATGGGCCAGAAACTGGTTACCCAGCCCTTCTCCCCGGCTGGCACCCTTGACCAGGCCGGCAATATCCACAAATTCTATGGTAGTCGGTGTTTTTTTCTTCGGATTATACATCTCAGTAAGGACTTCCAGCCTTTCATCAGGAACATTAACGACCCCCACATTGGGGTCAATGGTACAGAAGGGATAATTTTCTGCCGCTGCTCCTGCATTTGTTAAGGCATTAAATAGGGTAGACTTTCCTACATTCGGTAGTCCAACAATTCCAATCTGCATTTAATTCTCACCTTCCGTTATTATTTCTTTCACTCTTTTCTCAAACTTCCTTCTGGGTAACATGATTATCCGGCCACAGGTAGTACATTTAGCCTTAAAATCCATACCAACCCGGATAATCTCCCAGATATCCCCGCCACAGGGGTGCTTTTTTTTCAGGCGGACCTGATCTCCCAAATTGAACTCTCTCTTCTCCAATTTCCTGCCCCCTTCTACCGGTATTTTAAAGTTTATCCATTAGAATTTTCATTACTGGACAATGAATTGGATGCTAATACAAAATGAGGATAGGCAATCCTGATTCCTACTTCATCGAAATGCTCCTTGATTCTCTGGCGGAGATGGCGGCCCATTCCCCAGTGTTCCATTGGTTTTGTCCTGGCCATAAGGCGGAGAACCACACCATTGCTGGAGAGATCCTGGACTCCCAGGACAGTCGGGCCGCTGGTAAGGATATCCTTCTTCTCCTCCCTGACCATTGTACAGAGTTTCTCCAGTTCAGCAATAGCCCTTTTGGGATTTTCCTCATAGGGAATGGTCACATCTACCATTACCCTTATATCCTCAGCTACAGAATAATTGGTTACCTGGCGGATTTCTCCATTGGGAATTACATAAAGTTCTCCAGCTGTGTTCCGGATAATAGTAGTACGGAAACCGATCTCCTGGACAATACCTGTTTTCCCGGCAATCTCCACAAAGTCCCCTACAGCAAATTGATCTTCTATGAGGATGAAGAAACCACTGATAACATCTTCCACCAGTTTCTGGGCTCCGAAACCGACAGCCAGGCCCAGGATTCCCGCACCAGCCAGCAATGAGGTTACCGGTACACCGAAGATGGAAAGGACAATGATAATGGTGACAAAATAAAGAGTATATTTAGAAATACTCTCCAGCAACAAAATCAAGGTCTTTCTACGCCTGATACTTTCCTGCTTGCCTTTATCAATCCATCTGTGAATGAAACCACAGGCAAGCCGGTTTATGATTCTCATCAAAAAGAAAACCAGGACACTATAAAAAACCTTAAGTAAATATTTCCCTAAAGTGACATAGGAAAAAACTCCTTCCCCGCCATCAATAAAATTCCTGAAAAACTCCGCCATAAAGCTCCACCACCTATCTCATAATATAAAAAAGGAATATAAGGACTATAAGGCCTAATAATATAGGTATGATACAGCCTGCAGGATTGCTATCCAGGTCTGGATAATAACTACGATATTTATTGGCCTTTTTCAGGTATTTGACAGACCTCTTTATATCCCCTTCCTCCCGGTAGACAACCCCCAGGTTATTATAAGCCGGGCCATATTCCTCATCTATCTCAATGGCTTTCAGGTAATATTCTTTGGCCAGCTCTAAATTCCCCTCTGCCCTGGCTATATTACCCAGGTTACAGACAGCGGGAGCATATTCCTCATCCAGGGTCAGGGCTTCCTG
Organism: Halanaerobiales bacterium; assembly: GCA_025451675.1. Taxonomy (GTDB): domain Bacteria; phylum Bacillota; class Halanaerobiia; order Halanaerobiales; family DTU029; genus DTU029. The sequence continues at coordinate 30,783 of JANWJZ010000041.1, forward strand.
GAGCAAATCCCGGGCTTTCTCATAATCTTTCCTGTAAATATATATGATAGCCCATTTGTTATAAAAGGGGGGGAAAGCAGGAAGATCCTCTTTCAATTCCACAAATACTTCCTCTGCTGCAGTATAATTTCCCCTCTCCAGAAAGCTGACACCCTTTTTATATTTTTGCTGCAATTCCTTCCCTATCCTGGCCAGATATTGCTTTTCCTTCATTATAAACTCCTTTGAACTGAAATTTTATCCTTCTTCCTATTCTACAATATATTATTTTTATTATCAATGAAAGAAGAAAAATTATTTCCCGGGCAATATTCACCTGTTTTTCGACAACTATACAGGGGAATCTGATAATATATTCCTCAAAAAACAGGCAATATCCTGCCCCTCAGCACTCCTTCAGATAAATAAACATATATAAAAAGATAATTATTAAAGCCAGGCCGCCGAAAATGGGATATAGTTTATTGACCAGGGTAGAAAACCCGGAGGGAAGCAGGGGCAAAATCAGGAGTAAACCCAGCAAAAGGGAACTCTCGTATCTAATCCGCAGTAATAAGGCAAATCTTTTTGTAAAGGCATAATAATTGGCAACGGCAGTAGTAATTATGGCAAAGTAAAGGACAAGGATATAACCGAAATAAAGCGGCCTCCCCATATTCCCCGCCAGATGTAAAAGAGGCATCTCCACCGATGCCGCAGGCATCCCCTGGGGGAAGGCTGATAGTAAGGCCAGGTAGATTACCACTAAAAGCAGGGTAATCAGGAAACCCCCTATTATACCTCCTGTAAGTATTGCCCCATCCTCTTCATCATAAACAATACTGGTCATGACAGCAATGGCCATTGCCAGATTATAGGCCCCATAATAGAGTCCATCCTTTATCCACTCAGCAGCAGGGAAGAGGCCTCCCGGCAGTGCAATTTCCTGCAAAGCAAATCCTGACAGGGAGAATTCCTTTCTCAGAAAAGAAAAGACCATGTAGGTGGTAAGCAGGATTAAAACGGGAATCAGGATACTATTGACAGTTAAGATACCTTCATTCCTTAAGAAAAGGGTAAGCAGTAAAAAAACTATGGTCAAAATCACCCCCAGGGAGTAGGGCAAACCCAGTAATCTGTTAAATACAGTCCCGGCTCCAGCCAGCATCACCGAAACACTGCCCAGGAGAAAGAGACTATATAATAGGTCTAATAAATAAGGGAAGGGGCCCGGCAGATAACGATAAAAAAAATCCTGGTAATTCTCTATACCCGCCTGCTTACTGCATTTATAAAATAACGGGCCCAGAATGATAAAAAAAATAGCAATCAAAAAAATACTGAAAAAACCCGCCCTCCCATGCCTGGCGATGAAACGCCAGACTTCCTGTCCCGATAAAAATCCCGCCCCAATAACAGCACCTACATAGACAAAAGCAAGAGCCAGGGCTCTCCTGAACTTCATCTTCTCCCTCCTCTTTAAAAGGACAAATTCACTACCTTTTATATTTATGCCTTTTAAAGAGTATAAATTAATGAATTATTGCTGATAATAACACATATACATCTCCATAGGAAAGAATATTTTATTACGGAGGGAGCCAGATGTTTTTTGATAGAAAAAGGGTACATATCGATAACCAGAATGCAGCTGATATCCTGCAGAGATTTATTCTGAGTCTGATGGGCAGTCTTGATTATAGCTATGAGAGGGACTTAATCATCCTCTGTGTCGGTACCGACCGTTCCACCGGCGATTCCCTTGGCCCCATCACCGGTACCCTGCTGGAAAAAAACGATATCTTTCCTGCCCGGGTCATCGGCAATGTCCATGAACCGGTACATGCCAGTAACCTGGAGGAAAATATAGAGATGATCTATAAGAATTACGCTGATCCCTTCGTTATTGCCATCGATGCCGGCCTGGGTAAACAGAGCAGCGTTGGTTATATAGACGTAAAAAAAGGCCCCTTGAAACCAGGGACCGGTGTTAACAAAAAATTACCTGAAGTAGGTGATATGCATATAACAGGCCTGGTGAATGTAGGAGGTTATATGGAATACCTGGTCCTACAGAGCACCAGATTGAGCATCGTTTTTAAAATGGCCGAGATTATTTCTACAGCCCTGTACATGTCCATAGATAAAATCAGAAGTAATATCAGGGCCGAAATCACAGCATTAGATTAGGCCTTTTCCTTTACTGCTGCAGTCTCCTTAATGAGCTCAGCTTTTCCTGTATCTAAAGGCCTGGCTTCCAGAGGTTCACTGGAACCAACAAAGACAGCACCTTCTTCAATCTTGATTGTTTTAGTCTTGATATCGCCATATAATTTACCGCTCGGTAAGATTTCAATTTTATTCAGGGCTTTGATATTACCCCTAACAGTACCGGCAATGAGTACATTCCTTGCTTCAATTTCTGTCTCCAGATTGCCACTTTCTCCTACCAGAAGATCTCCTTCTGCCTTGATTTTTCCCTTTACCCTGCCTTCGACCCGGAGGGAACCTTTAGTATAGAGATCTCCTTCCACGGTTGTTCCATTACCCAAGATTGTTTCCACTTTTCCTTTTGCCTCTTCCATCTTTCTCTCTCTTCTCCTTTTTCCCAAGATTCTACCTCCCTATATATTCCCTGGGGTCCTGAGGGATATTATTCTTCCTGACTTCATAGTGTAAATGTGGGCCACTACTCCGTCCGGAATTCCCACTATAGGCAATTATATCTCCCCGGGAAACTTTTTGACCTTTTTTAACAACTGCTTTATTTAGATGAGCATAGCGGGTTTCAAAGCCAAAACCATGCTCAATAGTCACCATCAAACCATAACCACCATTTTTACCGACATATGTAACTACCCCGTCGGCCGTGGCCAGTACAGGAGTGTTATACCAGGTTCCTATATCCAGACCTTCGTGGATTGCCTGTTTGCCTGTAAAGGGATCCTTACGCCAGCCAAAATTGGAGGATATATAGGCACTGCCATCATCAGCCAGAGGCCAGATTGAAGGGGTTGCGGCCTTTAAGGCATTATATTCCTTAACTGAGCTTTCCAGAGCTGATAATTCCTCTTCCTGTTGAGGAAGTTCTGCCCGGACTATATCGATATTATCCCTGGCTTTTTCAATCATCTGCCAGGAAAAGTAATAGGCATAGTTAATATCCCCACCACCAATGGGGAGACCCGTAGGGTAGACTTCCTCACTCCCCAGATAAGTCTTCAGTTCCAGAACATATTCCTCATTGCTTTCTTTTTCTGCTTTTCCATCTATGTCGATCATTCCCTTGATTTCCCGATTGTACTCCTGCAATTGAGTTAAGGTCTGCCGTAATACCTCTGTATCCTGGGCCAGTTTATATAACTCGTTCTTCAATCTGGTATTCTCTGCCCTTACCCCCCGCAATTCCTCCAGTCTTTCCGTTGTTACCTGATAAGCATCAAAATAATGATTATAAAGATATGATAATACCGTAATGGTTGCAGCAATAAGTACGAAAATCAAAAGGGGGGTAATGCGTTTTATCTTAAAGGTTCTCATTCTCTGGGCAGGTGAGGGAATAACGGTAATATTTATGTTTTCGAAAAAATATTTTTTAATTTTTTTCAACCTGGCCATATTATTTCCTCCTCAATACAGTTCAGAGTTTATTCCTGAACTCACTCCTTCCTGCTCTAAAACAGGGATAATATTTTTATAAAATAAAGAAATAGTTCAGAAAAATACAAACTTTGTATATATATATATTCGCTATATTTTAAAAAAATCCTTTAGGAAAAAGTAATTATTTTGTTTTTATTACACAATAAATGCCGACAAGAGAATTGCAAATATCAGCGCAGGCAGCAAATTTCCAACTTTTACCTTCCCTATTTTCAGCAGGTTTAGACCGATAGCCAGGATTAAAAGGCCACCAGTAGCGGTCATCTCGACAATCATGGCTTCGGTCAGGTATTTCGCCACAACACCGGCCAGTAAAGATATTCCACCCTGGTAGAGCAGAACAGGTATAGTAGAAAAAAGCACCCCTATCCCTGTCGTTGCAGCAAAAGCAATGGAGGCAAAACCATCCAGAATGGATTTGTTATATAGGATAGTCGGATCATTATTGATACCATCCTGGATTGAGCCCATGATGGCCATAGCCCCGACACAAAAAACCAGACTGGCCTGCACAAAACCCTGAATAAAGAGGTCATCTTCCCTGGCCAGTCTCCTCTGTAAAAAATTACCGATTTCATTCAGTCTCTTCTCAATATCTATAAGTTCTCCACATATGCCCCCGATAACCAGGCTGAAAATCACAATTAAGATATTTTTACTCTCCAGGGCCATCTGGATGCCGATGAGGCAGGTAGCCAACCCCAGGCCCTGCATGATAATTTCCTTTAACCTTTCCGGAAACTTTCCTTTCAAAAATAGTCCCAGCAGGCTTCCGGCTATAACAGCAATAACATTAACAATTGTTCCTCTCATCTCTACTCCTCACTACTCTCTTTATTAATCTATCTTACTTCCTCTTTATCCATTGAAAGCTTTTTTTATTTCTTCTTCCAGCTCCGGCCTGGTTAAAGCCAGAATAACATCGTTTTCTGCAAGCCTCGTATTCCCCCTGGGGACCAGGGAATTATCTCCCCTTAAAATAGCTACCAGGACAGCCTCAGTGGGGAGTTTAATATTTTTAATCTTTTTATTGATACTGGGAGAACCTTTCTGCACAGTCATCCTGATTAACTTCAGTTTATCCTGGTCTTTAATTAAAAGATTTCTCAAATCGTTAAAACTAAGATCATCTTCCACCATAGCAGCCAGTATAGAGGCACTACTGACTGCTACATTTACTCCCAGCCAGCTAAAGAGCTTCTCATTTCCCGGTGTATTTACTCTGGTATAAGTTTTAGCTATATTATATTTCCGTTCCGCCAGTTGACAGATAACCAGATTATCCTGGTCATCTTCAGTTACAGCCACCAATGCATCACAATCTTCAATACCCGCTTCTTCCAGCACTGTTTCCTCAGTGCCATTTCCCCAGACGACTTCAATACCATATTTTTTCCTGATTTCCTTAACCTTTTCCCAATCCTCTTCAATCAGGAGGACCCGGTGGCCTTTTTCTGTAAAGTGTTTGACAAGATACAGGCCTACCTTTCCTCCACCAACTATAATTATAAACATTATGCCACCTCTATCTTCAATAATCTAATTTTCTCTAAATCCTGCTCTATAAAATAATAGTGATCTCTGTCCTGAATCCTTCTCCTTTACTTGTTTCACGTGAAACAAATCTAGCCTAAAGATAAGGTGTTAATCAATTTCTTAACATCGCTATAGTTATTACATTCTATGGTAATCAGTTTTTTATCATCACTGTTTTTTATTCTGACCTTTGTTCCTAAGAGCCGGGATAATTCTTCCTGAGCTTTAATCCATTCCGGGCCTAATGTTACTTTTTTATTCTTTACGATATTTTTTTCTTTCTTTTCTTTTTCCTCTTCCTTTTCCCTGATATAGGATTGTACATACTTCTCTGTTTCCCTTACAGAGAGATTGTTTTCTATAATATATTCTGCAATTTTAATTTGTTCCTCCGGGTTTTTTATAGCCAGCAGGGCCCTGGCATGACCCATGGAGATTGTTTCACGTGAAACATAAACCTGTACCTTTGGAGTGAGGTTCAACAATCGGACTATATTAGCTATGCTGGATCTGCTCTTCCCGACTTTGTTGGCGACTTCTTCCTGGGTCAGGTTAAATTCGTCCATCATGCGTTGATAGGCCTGGGCTTCTTCGATAGGATTCAAATCCTCCCGCTGAATATTTTCTATTAAAGCAGTTTCCATCATCTGCCGGTCATCATAATCCTTTATGATAGCCGGTATTTTTTGCAGGCCTATCATGCGGGAGGCCCGCCAGCGCCTTTCTCCAGTAACCAATTGATATAAATCCGGTTTAATTTGCCTTACTGTAATGGGTTGTATAATTCCGTTTTCCTTGATGGAACGGGCTAATTCCTGTAATTCCTCTTTATCAAATTCCTGCCTTGGTTGAAAGGGGTTGGGTTCTATCTGATCAACATAAATTTCCCTCAATTTTCCGCTTATAGAATTATCATCTTCATAGGCCGCTTCTGAAATGAGGGCTCCCAGTCCCTTTCCTAATCTTTTGGACATTATTTAATCACTTCCTTTGCCAGCTCCCGGTAGGCCTGAGCACCTTTTGAATTACTATCATAGATAGTTATAGGTTGTCCAAAACTTGGTGCTTCACTTAATCTTACATTTCTGGGGATAATGGTCTTATAGACCTTGTCATCAAAATAATTAACTACTTCATCGATGACCTGCTGGGAGAGATTGGTGCGGGCATCATACATGGTCAGGAGAACACCTTCTATTGCCAGGTCCGGGTTAAGATTATTTTGTACCAGTTTTACAGTGTTTATTAACTGGCCCAGACCTTCCAGGGCATAATACTCACATTGAATGGGAACCAGAATCCCGTCAGCAGCAGTCAGGGCATTTAGAGTCAATAATCCTAGAGAAGGTGGACAATCAAAGAAAATATAATCATAATCTGCATCTACTTTATTAATTACTTTCTTGAGTTTGCTTTCCCGGGAAATCATGGACACTAACTCAATCTCTGCACCAGCCAGGTCTATGTTGGCAGGTAAAATATCAAAATTCTCTATCCCGGTCTCCAGAATGGATTCCTTTATATCCACTTCATTGATCAGTACATCATAAATGCTATATTTGAGGCGGCTTTTGTCGATTCCTACACCACTGGTCGCATTTCCCTGAGGGTCAATATCCCCCAATAATACTTTGACTCCCATTTCTGCCAGGGCGGCACTTAAGTTAACTGCAGTCGTACTCTTCCCCACTCCACCTTTCTGATTGACGATGGCCAGTTTCTTTGCCAAAAGAATCACTCCTTTTTATTCCTTCTCCCCTTTCCTCTTTGGGAGTATTATTTTATATTCTACATAATCCTCCGCATCACTCTGTTCTACCTGTACATTCAGGCCGGCTTTTTTCATCTCCTCAACCGTATTATTGAGAGTATTTATAAAAAGGCGTAAATCTCTGTAGACAGTATATACCCGGGGTTCTTTATCTTCTTTTTCCTGCAGCATCCTTTCGATTATTCTTTCCGTTTCCTTGACACTTAACTTCTCTTTCTTAATCTTTTCCAGAAGGGCCAGCTGGTCCTCCTTATCCCTCAGCCTTAACAGGGCCCGGGCATGTCTCTCGGTGATATTCTCATCCTCCAGCTGCTCACAAACGTCAGTAGGTAAGTTAAGCAATCTTAATTTATTGGCCACAGTAGACTGGCTTTTACCTATCCTCTCAGCCAGTTCCTTCTGGGTCAGACCGAAAACCTCAATCAACTGCTGATAAGCCCTGGCTTCTTCCATGAAACTCAAATCTTTCCTCTGTAGATTCTCTACCAATGCTATCTCTGCCATATCCGGATCATCGAGTTCCTTGACTATAGCAGGTATATCCTTCAAACCCAGAACAAGACAGGCCCGGTAACGCCTCTCACCGGCAATCAACTCATAGCCGTCTCCCTTTTCCCTTACTATGATTGGCTGGATTACCCCATAATTTTTGATGGATAAAGCCAATTCTTCTATTTCTTCCTGATTAAAGATGCTCCTCGGTTGGAAAGGATTTGTGCTGATAGCATCGAGGGGTATTTTCCTGACTATTTCCCTGTCTCTATCTCCCTGTATGAATGGTATCCTCATAACATATAACCTCCAAAACTAAGTATAAAATTCTTCATAATTAATTTATTTCCTGCTTAAAGGGGGCGCTTTTTTGGTATCCCTGCTTTTCGGGGATATCTGGCCGGCGTCTCTTCAACCTTTTCAATTTCCAGTAAATATCTCCCTACTTCAAGGCCTGGTATCTTTACTTTATGAATTACTTTAAGCCTCCCGCCCAGTATTTCAATGGCTTTCTCCCCTTCCTGAAGCTCTTCCTGATAGTCTGGACCCTTGAAGTAAACCGCCTTCCCACCTGTCCTTAGAAAAGGCAGGGTATATTCACTTAAAATATTAAGAGGGGCTACAGCCCGGGAGACTACATAATCAAATTTTTCCCGGTACTCTTCCTGCTGGCCCAGATCCTCTGCCCGGCCATGTAAGGCCTCCACCAGTTTCAAACCCAGTCTTTCAATTAAAAGGTTGAGGAAATTTATCCGTTTTTGCAGTGAATCCACCAGCAGGACTCCCAGTTCCGGTTGATAGAGTTTCATAACCAGGCCAGGAAAACCGGCCCCTGTCCCCATGTCCAGTATCCTGCTCCCCGGCTGAGGCTCGTATTTTGTAAAAAAAACCAGGGAATCGAGAAAATGTTTAGTTATGATTTCTTCTTCCCCTTCTATAGCCGTCAAATTATACTTCCTATTTTCCTCCTGTAAAAAATTCATATATAACCAGAGGCCATCCAGTAAAGCGGTATTGTACCTTAAACCCATCTCTTCCAGAGTATTAATGAGGATTATATCAAATTGTTTTCTCTCCATTTTCTTTCCCTCTATTCATCTTTTCCAGATAAATCATCAATACTGATATGTCAGCAGGAGATACACCGGAAATCCGGGAAGCCTGTCCGATGGAACGGGGCCGGATCTTATTCAATTTTTCCCTGGCTTCCAGGCGTAGATTATCCAGCTGATTGAAATCCAGATCTGCCGGAATCAGCTTGTTCTCCATTTTCCTGAATTGGTCTACCTGCATTAACTGCCTTTCGATATATCCCTTATATTTCACCTCTATGGTAATCTGTTCAATGACATCCTCCGGGTAGTCCGGCAGCTGGGGATAAAAATGCTTCAGACTATTATAATCCAGTTCCGGCCTCCTCAAGATTTCTTCCAGGGTCACCGGTTTGGATAGATCACCACTACCCAGCTCCCTCAGCTTTTCCCTTACCTCCGGTAGGGGATTAATCTGAATACTCCGCAAAAGATTCAAACCCTCTTCAATAGACTCTACCTTCTGCCTGAACTTTTGATATCTCTCCTCTGAAATCAGGCCCAGGCGATAACCGATTGGGGTCAACCTCTGGTCTGCGTTATCCTGCCTCAGGAGTAAACGGTATTCGGCCCGGGCAGTCATCACCCGGTAGGGCTCTTCCGTTCCCTTTGTCACCAGCTCATCAATGAGTACACCGATATAGGCCTGGGAACGGTCCAGGATTAAAGGTTCTTCCCCCTTCAGGCTAAGGGCAGCGTTGATGCCGGCAATCAACCCCTGGGCAGCTGCCTCTTCATAACCAGAAGAACCATTAATCTGCCCTGCTGAATAAAGTCCTTTAATCTCCTTGGTCTCCAGGGTCAGCTTTAACTGGGTCGGGTCTATGCAATCATACTCTATGGCATAGGCTGGCCGCATAATCTCGGCCTTCTCCAGTCCAGGCACAGACCGGACCAATTCAATCTGTACATCATAAGGCAGGCTGGTAGACAGGCCAGCCGCATAATATTCATCGGTATGGAGCCCTTCCGGTTCCAGGAAAATCTGGTGCCGCTCCCTATCTGGAAAACGGACCACCTTATCCTCCAGGGAAGGACAATAACGGGGCCCGATACCGACAATAACCCCGCTGAAGAGGGGTGTCCGGTCCTTATTTTCATGGATAATCTGATGGGTTTTCTCTGTCGTATAGGTAAGGAAACAGATATCATCATCAATGGTCTGTGGGTTGGAGTAAAAGGAAAAACTTAAACCCTTCTCCCCCCTCTGGGGAATCATTTTGGAAAAATCAATGGTATTTTTATTCAAACGGGGAGGGGTCCCTGTCTTGAAACGCCTCAATTTCAGCCCGGCTTTCATTAAAGACCTGGATAACTTATTGGCCGGATATTGCAGATTGGGGCCAGAGTTAAAGGTAGCCTCACCCATGATAATTTTCCCTTTCAGGAAGGTACCGGTGGTCAGAATAACCTTCTTCCCTTCATAGAAGATACCTTCAGCAGTCCTGACACCCTTAACTTCATTATCCTCGATAACTATTTCCTCCACCAGGCCCTGTTTGACAGTCAGGTTATCCTGCCTTTCCAGCAATAGTTTCATTCGCTGGTGATACCTCTGCTTATCCGCCTGTCCCCGCAGGCCGTGGACTGCCGGCCCTTTACTGGTATTAATCATCCTGATCTGTAACATGGTCTCATCCATATTTATGGCCATTTCGCCACCCAGAGCATCTATCTCCCTGACTATATGGGCTTTACCCGGCCCGCCCAGAGAAGGATTACAGGGCATGAAAGCAATATGGTCAAGGCTTATTGTCAGAATCAATACTTTAAAGCCCATGCGGGCCGGGGCCAGGGCAGCCTCACAGCCCGCATGTCCTGCACCGACAACTATTATGTCATAACTTTCCGGATATTTATGATAACTTAAAGCCAACTCTTTCCCTCCTCTTTCACTTATAAATGTACATATTACACATTTTCCTGTACATTCCTTCTAATTACATTTGAGGCTATATACTACACTTTAAAACCATAAACTTTAAAGTTTTCTCCATAAACCTATTCTACAATTTTTCCATTTATATTTTCTTTTCCATCAGGCCTTAACAGTCTTAATTAGGTATGAATTTTTTTCTTTCCCTTTACTTGCCAAGGCAGAAATCCTGGAAGATACGGTCAATTATATCCTCATTGAGGGTTTCACCGGTTATCTCTCCCAGGGCATCCAGGGCATCCCGGAGATCAATACTATATAGATCATAGGGTAAACCCTGTTGATGGGTGGCAATAACCCGGTCCATGGCCTGTACTGCCCTGAGCAGGGCATTTTTATGCCTGGTCCTGGTAATATAGATTTCCTCATCACCGGTAATACCCTCGCCCAGAACCTCTTCCACAATAGCCTTCTTCAGTTCCTCCAGGCCCCGCTCTTTCTGGACAGAAATCCTTAAAACACTGTGCTCAGGGAAATTTTCTTCTATTTCTCTATAATCCCCTCCCGGGGCGAGGTCAATCTTATTGATGAGGATTATTAGAGGTTTCTCCTTCGCCAGCTGGTAAATCCTTAAATCTTCTTCAGTCAATCCCTGTTCTACATCCAGCATCATCAAAACCAGGTCCGCTTCCCTCAGGTATTGTTCCGTTTTCTCTACACCGATTTTTTCTACCAGGTCTTCCGTTTCCCTGATTCCTGCTGTATCAATAATACGCAGGGGAATTCCCTCAATATTAATAAATTCCTCAATGATATCCCTGGTTGTACCGGGTATATCAGTTACAATAGCCCGGTTTTCTTCCAGTAAAGCATTCATTAAACTGGATTTCCCTACATTGGGTTTACCCACAATGACAGTCTTAAGGCCTTCCCGGTAGATCTTGCCCTGTTCACTGGTAGCCAGGAGTTTCTCCAGCTCCCCTTTAATCTCCTTTAAGTTATTTTCCAGTTCCACGTGGTCTAAATCCTCTACATCTTCTTCTGCGTAATCTATGGCTGCTTCCAGATGGGCATAAAGTCCAATAATTTCATCTTTTATCTCCTCAATCTTCCTGGAGAGTTTTCCCTCCAGATGACTGAGGGCCAGGTCCAGCCCCTTGTTAGTCCTGGCATTAATGACTTCCATAATTCCCTCTGCCTGGGCCAGGTCAATCCGGCCATTGAGGAAGGCCCGTTTTGAAAACTCGCCCGGCTCCGCCAGCCTGGCTCCACTCTTCAAGACTATCTCCAGAACCCTTTGCAGGGGCAAGAAGCCGCCATGGCAATCGATCTCCACCATATTTTCACCGGTAAAAGAATGGGGTTCCCGGAAAACTATACAGATAACCTCATCAGCTATCTTACCCGTCTCTGGATCTATGATATGGCCATAATGGGCTGTATATCCCTTTTGCTGCCTCAAGTCTTTATCCTGAACCCCTTTAAAGATTCCGGCAACAAGATCAATAGCCTTACTGCCACTGACCCTGATTTTCCCTATTCCCGCTGTTCCATAGGGAGTGGAAATAGCAGCAATTGTATCATTATATATATAAGCCATTTTAATCACCTCACCATAAAAAAACACCCAGTAGGTTTTGCCACTGGGTTTATTTTAAACAAAAGCAATATTAATTATCCAGATCCTATATCCTGTCTACGCGTTCTATCAGTACTCTTCTAAAGGGTTCCTTTCCCTCACTGTAGGTACTGATCCGTTTATCTTCGCGTAAAGCCATGTGGATAATCCTTCGTTCATGGGGAGGCATTGGTTCCAGTACTACCTTTCTTCCAGTAGCAATGGCCTTATCTGCCAACCTCCTGGCCAGCTTCTCCAGGGTTTCCTCCCTGCGTAAACGATACCCTTCAGCATCCAGGAGGATCCGCCAATATCTATCACTATGCTTATTTACCACTAATGAGGTAAGATACTGAATGGCATCTAAGGTCTCTCCCCGATGTCCGATTATAATGCCCAGATCTGGACCATTAATATTATAGTAAATCTGTTCTTCATCTGTTTTGCTTTCATCTACTTCAACTCTTGCCTGACAGGACATTTTCTCCAGGATATTTTCCAGAAACTCCTTGCCTGTCTGCATTGGGTTTACTTTAACCTTTACTTCAACTACAGCATTTCTGGCTCCAATGAGCCCCAGTAAACCTTTTGAACCTTCATCGATTACCTTGATTTCCGCCTCTTCTTCCCTCAATCCTAGTTTCTCCAGAGCAATTTCGACGGCTTCTTCAACGGTTTTCCCTTCCTGCCTGATAAAGTTCATTTATTTTGCAACCCCCTTCGCGGGTTTTTTCTGCATTAACAATTGTTGCAATATAGTCATAATGGTCTGGGTTATCCAGTAAACCAGGACTCCCGCAGGAAACCTGAAGCTGATAGCTATAATCATTATTGGCATCATCCACATTGTCATTGTATTCTGCATGGTATTACCGGATAACTTTGTGGTCAGATAGGTCTGTCCCAGAGTGGCAATACCATTTATAATCACCAGCAATATATCAGGTTCAGCCAGGTTTTTTATCCAGAGAAAGCTTGTCTGGCTTAAATCCAGAGCATATATGGCTCTATATAAAGGGAAGATTATTATTAAGGTTAATACCATTGGCAAACAACCGGCAGCAGGGTTAATTCCCCTCTCCTGATATAACTTTACCAACTCTTCATTCTGTCTCTCTTTATCATCTTTATACTTCTTCTGTATTTTTTCTATTTCAGGCTGGATTTGCTGCATCTCTTCCAGGGACCTGGTCTGTTTGGCATAAAGGGGAAACATTAATAGCTTCAAGATAACTGTAAAGATTATGATTGCTAAACCATAATTGCCTACGATGGTATTAATTCCTTCCAGTGCTTCTGACATTAAATTTGTTAACATTGTATATTCCTCCTATTCAACCGGATCATAACCACCAGGATTCATGGGGTTACATCTGATTATTCGCTTTATAGATAAATAAGTTCCCTTTATCACCCCATATTTCTCAATGGCCTGAATGCTATAGGCAGAGCAGGTAGGGTAAAATCTGCAGCTTCCAGGGAACAGGGGGGATATAAACTTCTGATAAAATCTGATTAGAAAAATAAAGACCAGCTTCATTTATTATCCCTCATTTTTCAATTAAACCAGCCTTATGTAATAATTTATCCACTTCCCCTTCCAGTTCTGTATAGTCCAGGTTTATAGCCGGCCTTCTGGCAATGATAACCAGGTCATAACCTTTTTTCAGATCTGTTTTTAACCTCATAATCTCCCTTAATCTTCTTTTCAGTTTATTCCTCACAACAGCTTTTCCAAGTTTTTTACTGATGGAAAAACCAAACCTATTGTGATCAATATTTTCCCTATTGGGATAATAGTAAAGAACCAGACAATATGAAGCAACAGATTTTCCTCTATTATAAACCCGGCGGAAATCAGAATTTTTTCTTAAACGTTGTTTTTTATTCACAAAAGATATTAACCTCCATTATTACAGTTACAAATTTAATTATATGTTATTTAATTTACATAGTCAAGAATATCCCCATTATCATTTTTGTGGATAATTATCATTTCTGTTGATAATTCACCCGGAATCTGTTATGATAATTATAAAAAGAATATCTGTCTGGCCATGTCAGTATGCTATTAACTGGACATTGGCCAGTTTTTACCTGCTATCCTATATATATTAACACCCATATTAAGTGTGTATTAATAGTTTTCCACAGAGTGTTGATTATATAATTTTCCCTTAATCCTCATTATAGCAGCTTTAAAACGGTTCTTTACTCAGGATTTATCCACAAAACACATGTTTTTATCCACAAACTGTTAATAATTCACCAGACTCCCCCCTCCTTCTGTGGACAATCAGAAAAGATATCCACAACTTTTTGTTAATAAGTTGTCAATTGTGTGAATAACTTTGCCCTTTTCCTTAATAATTAAGGTTTTTTTCTGTGGACAAACCTTAAGCTTATCCACAAAATTGTTGATAAGTCCAGTGAATAACTTTTAATACTGTTAATAACATTCACTTATTAAATCATAATTTTGATGCTTCTGGGAGGTTTTTTTATGTCTTTATCAATGGATGAACTTACACATATCTGGCAGGAAACTCTAAATAAAATCAGGGAAAGGCTGAGCAATCCGAGTTTTAAAACATGGTTTTCAGATACTGAACCGGTTAAAATAAACGAAAATGACCAGTTAATTATAGAAGTTCCCAATGAATTTATTAAGGACTGGTTGGAATCCAGATATGTAGATTTAATACAGGAAATTATTAAAGGTTTAACCAATAATGATTGGAAAATAGTTTTTCTGACACCAGAAGAGATTGAAAACTTAAATCAACCAGCTACAAATTTATTAAATAATTCCGGTAACGAGAGCAAACCGGAGGACAGGAGATTTAACGGCCTTAATCCCAAATATGTTTTCGATACTTTTGTCGTAGGTAATAGCAACAGGTTTGCCCATGCAGCAGCTCTGGCCGTAGCAGAGGCCCCAGCCAAAGCCTACAACCCCTTATTTATCTATGGTGACGTTGGCCTGGGGAAAACCCACCTGATGCAGGCCATAGCCCATTTTATCCTGGAGCATAATCCTGATAGCAAGGTTGTCTATGTATCTTCCGAAACCTTTACTAATGAGTTAATTAATGCCATTAAAGATGATACTACTGTAGAATTCAGGGAAAAATATAGAAATATAGATGTACTCTTAATTGACGATATTCAATTTCTGGCCAAGAAGGAAAGAACCCAGGAGGAATTTTTCCATACCTTCAATGCCCTGCATGAATCCGGCAGGCAATTGATTATCTCCAGTGACCGGCCGCCAAAGGAAATACCTACATTGGAAGACAGGTTGCGTTCCCGTTTCGAATGGGGTTTGATTACAGATATTCAGAAACCTGATCTGGAAACCAGGATAGCAATACTTAGAAAGAAGGCAGATATCGAAAACCTGGAAATACCCAATGAGGTTATTATCTACATTGCCAATAATATTAAATCCAATATCAGGGAACTGGAAGGGGCCCTAACCAAGGTTATCGCCTATTCCTCAGTGGTTGAAAAGGAATTAAACCTGGAGCTGGCTCATGAAGCGTTGAAAGACCTCCTTTCCAAAAATGAAGAATCCAATAGAAAGATAGATGTTAATTTAATTCAGAAGATAGTCTGTGAATATTATAATCTGGATATAGAAGATATGAAATCAAAGAAAAGGACCCAGAATATCGCTTTTCCGCGCCAGATAGCCATGTACCTTTCCAGAGAATTGACTGATCTTTCCCTGCCCCAGATTGGTGAAGAATTTGGTGGCAGAGATCATACTACAGTAATCCATGCCCATAATAAGATCCAGGAGCTCTATGATGCAGATATTGATTTTAAGACTACCATCAACAAGCTGATGGATAAGATCAGGAACAACTAACTAAAACTGTTTATATCTTTATGGATATCCTGTAGATTTTTTGTTAACAATTGTGGATTAAAAATAAGCAAATTTTTTTTGTGTTAAGATGTGGATAAATATTTACTGCCCATTAACATTTTTTCTACAGGAAATATCAGCAGTCTGACAGCACTACAAACACTTTTCAACATATCTACAGGCCCTATTACTATTACTACTGGTTTTTATTAGATTATTTATTACTATTAAAATGGGCAATTTTCTTTTACACAATGTGGATAAGTTTCAAATACAGGGGGTTTAGAAAATGAATTTAACTATCAATCAAAAGGATTTTTATCATGGTGTACAAATCGTACAGAGAGCTGTTGCAAGCAGAAGCACATTGCCGATTCTAAAGGGGATTTATCTGGAAGCTGTAAAGGATAAAGGATTAAAATTGATCGCCAATAATTTAGAGATGGGTATAGAGTACTGGGTAAAAGCAAATATTATAGAAGAAGGTATATTTGTTTTACCGGCTAATGAATTATCCAATATTCTCAGGGAATTACCGGCAGCTGAAATATCTTTCCAGGTAGATAAGAGTAACTATCAGGCAAAGATTAACTGCTTAAATTCCCGTTTTACTCTCAAGGGATATCAGGCTGATGAATTTCCACAATTACCGGAAGTGGAAGGTGCTTTAAGCTTTAACTTTAATGCCCTTACCTTCAGAGAAATGATTGAAGAAGTAAAGTTTTCCACATCCACAGATCAGACCCAGCCTACCCTTACTGGTGGCTTACTGGTTTTATCTCCGGGAGAGATTAGCCTTGTGGCAACAAATACATACCGTCTGGCCTATAGCAAGAGGGAAATCAATAATGATCTGGATAAGGAAGTAAAGGTTATCCTGCCAGGTACTACTTTAAATGAGTTAAATCACCTCATAGGGGATGAAGAGGATGAAATGAATATCCTCTTAAATGAAAGTTACGTCCGATTTACCTTTAATGAGATTGTCTTTATTTCAAGGCTTATTGAGGGACAATTCCCCAATTATAAACAGGTAATTCCAGTGGATTTTAAGTCCTCTGTAAAGATAGACCGGGTTGAGTTTTTGAATGCTGTGAAGAGGGTTTCCCTGATTGCCCGCCTGGATTCCAACGTGATCACTCTGAATGTCAATAAAGACCAGATGTCCATAAGTTCTACCAGTACCGAGTATGGTGATGCCCTGGAGCTGGTAGAGATAGAACTGGAAGGAGAGGAACAGACCATTAATATAGATGCCAATTATTTAATGGATGTTCTGCGGACCTTGAAGAGTGAACTGGTAAATATCCTGTTGATTGGTCCCCTGAATCCATTGACTATCAGGAAATATCCGGAAGATAATTATATCTATCTGATCATGCCTGTGAGACCAGGTGCTTAAAGGGGTGGCCAGTCCTATGAAGCAAATTAAGATAAATACAGAGGAGATCAAGCTGGATCAATTTTTAAAGTGGGCCAATATTGTTAGTACCGGTGGTGAAGCCAAATATTTGATCCAGACTGGAGAGATACTGGTCAATGGAGTGGTAGAAAATAGAAGAGGGCGTAAATTAAAAATTAATGATATAATAGAAGTTAAGGGAACTAATGAAAAATTTCAGGTGAGTCGATAGTTATATGATTTTGGAGAAAATTAGCCTGCATAATTTCAGAAATTTACAGAGAGTTTTCCTGGAACCTTCCCCTGCCATCAATATCCTGGTCGGTGATAATGGGCAGGGGAAGACCAATATTCTGGAATCGATTTATTTGTTGGGAACCCTTTCTTCTCACAGGACAGCTAATGACCGGGAGATGATTAACTGGGATAAAGAAAGGGCCCAGGTGGATGTTCTCTTGCGTAAAAGGGACCATTCCCTTAAATTAACTGTAACCCTGGAAGGTTCCAGTAAAAGGGTACAGGTTAACGATACACCCCTGGAGAAAAAGTCGGAATTTATAGGAAACTTGAATGTAGTCCTGTTTTCTCCTGAGGATTTAAACCTGGTTAAAGGCGGGCCATCCTACCGGAGGGATTTTCTTGATATAGAGGTATCCCAGGTAAGCAGTTATTATCATCATCTTTTGAATGAATACAGGCACGTTTTACGGCAACGGAATTTTTATTTAAAGGAATTGAAGGAAAATTATAAGAAAGATTATGGAGTTTTGGAGATCTGGGATGAAAAATTAATTGACCTGGGAAGCAGGATTATTGAAAAAAGAATGGAAGTAATTGAGAAGTTACAGATATTAGCCCGTCTGAATCAACGCAGGATTACAGGAGGTAAAGAGAATCTCTCAATAGAGTATGAATGCAGCCTTGGCGAACTAAATGCTGATATTTACTCTATATTCAGGAAAGTATTAGTAAATAATAGAGAAGAAGAGGTAAAAAGGGGTTATACCCTGTATGGCCCTCACAGGGATGATTTAATCCTTAAAGTTAATGGAATAGACATCCGTAAATACGGTTCTCAGGGCCAGCAGAGGACAAGTGCCCTGGCTTTAAAACTGGCAGAATTGGAATTCATGAAATCGGAAAGCGGAGAATACCCTGTCCTTTTACTGGATGATGTCTTTTCTGAACTGGACCAGAAGAGGAAGGATATTCTCCTTGAGCTGATTGCAGGCCGGATTCAAACCTTTATTACAGCAACGGATTTGAATATTATAGGGAAATTAAAACACTCTGACTATAAGTTATTTAAGGTTAAACAAGGTTTTATTGATTAAGGAGTGAGAAAAGTGTTTTTACACATTGGTGCAAATTATTTAATACCTAAAAAAGAAGTTGTCCTGATCGGTGATTTAAAGAGTATTACCCATTCCGGAATAAGCAAGGAATTTCTGGAGACTGCAAGAGAAGAGGGATTTATCATAGATTGCTCAGAGGGTAAAGCCAGATCCTTTGTTTTAACGGCAGAGACAATCTATTTATCCATGATTTCATCAAGTACTCTGGAGAAAAGGATGAAGAAATTACCAGGCGAAGATGGGGGATTTTAGTATGGCGAACAAAATTAATGGAAATTATGGTGCAGAGAATATACAGGTACTGGAAGGCCTTGAAGCGGTGAGGAAAAGGCCGGGAATGTATATCGGTACTACCGGTATCGAGGGCCTGCATCACCTGGTTCATGAAGTTATAGATAACAGTATAGATGAGGCCATGGCCGGTTACTGTGATGAGATACTGGTCAGCATTAATCCCGGTAATTCCGTAACTGTTGTTGATAATGGCCGGGGAATACCTGTAGAGATGCATCCCAAGATGAATAGGCCTACTGTTGAGGTAGTGCTGACTGTCCTGCATGCCGGTGGTAAATTCAGCAGCGATGCCTATAAGGTTTCCGGTGGGCTTCATGGTGTAGGTATATCTGTTGTTAATGCCCTCTCAGAGTGGTTGGAAGTAGAAATAAAATGGTCAGATGGTAATCTCTACAGGCAGAGGTACAGGAGAGGTGTACCGGAAACTGAGTTGGAAATAGTGGGCAAGACCGATGGCCGTACCGGAACCAGGATAACCTTTAAAGCTGATGAAGAGATTTTTGATGAGGTAAATTATAATTATGATGTATTGGCCAAGCGTTTCCGGGAACTGGCCTTTCTTAACAGGGGTGTGAAAATCATCCTTGAGGATAGGAGGCAGGAGGCAGAAGGACAGGTCAGGCGAGATGAATACTGTTATGAAGGCGGTATTGTCTCTTTTGTCAAGTATATAAACAGGAATAAAAATCCCCTCTTTCCGGAGCCTTTGTATATAGAGGAGAAGGGCGATGATGGGGAAGTAGAGATAGCCATTCAGTATAATGATGGTTATCAGGAGAATATCCTCACATTCGCCAATAATATCAATACCCATGAAGGTGGTACCCATTTAAGCGGCTTTAAGAGTGCTTTAACCAGGACCATCAATGATTATGCCCGGAGTAAGGGTTTGATTAAGGATGATGAAGAGAACTTTACCGGTGAGGATGTGCGGGAAGGGATTACCGCCATTGTCAGTGTAAAAGTATTTGAACCCCAGTTTGAGGGACAGACCAAGACTAAACTGGGGAATAGTGAAATTAGAGGGTTTGTAGATTCAACCTTAAGCAAATGGTTAAATCAATTCTTTGAAGAAAACCCTAAAGTTGCCAGGATTATCGTGGAAAAGGCCCGGAATGCTGCCAGGGCAAGGAATGCAGCCCGGAAGGCCCGGGAATTGGTGAGGAGAAAAAATGCCCTTAGCAATACAGCCCTGCCAGGTAAACTGGCGGACTGTTCTTCCCGTGATAACAGCTTGACTGAATTATATATCGTTGAGGGAGATTCTGCCGGAGGTTCTGCCAAGCAGGGCAGAGACCGCAATTTCCAGGCTATCTTACCTTTAAAGGGTAAAATCCTTAATGTGGAGAAAGCCCGGATCAATAAAGTCTTATCCAATGACGAGATAAGGGCTTTAATCACTGCTATCGGGACGGGTATTGGGGAAGATTTTGATATAGAAAAGGTCCGTTACGGGAAGATTATCATCATGACTGACGCGGACGTAGATGGTGCCCATATCCGTACCCTCTTGTTGACCTTCTTTTATAGATATATGCCGGAATTGATCCGGGAGGGTTATATCTATATTGCCCAGCCGCCCCTGTACAGGGTGAAGAAAGGGAACAGGGAGGAATATGTCTATGATGACCGGGCCCTGGAAGTATTGCTGGATGAAATCGGGAGAGATGGTATAACCCTGCAGAGGTATAAGGGTCTGGGAGAGATGAATCCGGAACAGTTGTGGGATACTACCATGAATCCGGAGCAGAGGACCATTTTGCAGGTAACAGTGGAAGATGCCATTGCTGCAGATGAGACCTTTACCATTTTGATGGGGGATAAAGTGCTGCCCAGAAGGCAATTTATCCTGAAACATGGCCATGAAGTCAGGAATCTGGATATATAAGAATAGAGGAAAAGGTAGGTGTCTAAGTGGTGGATGGACTAAGTCAGGAGAGAATTAAAAGAGTAGATATAAATAGCGAGATGCGGGGGGCATATCTTGATTATGCCATGAGTGTTATTGTCAGCCGCGCTTTACCGGATGTACGGGATGGTTTAAAACCTGTCCATCGGCGTATCCTTTATTCCATGTACGAGCTGGGAATGACTCCAAATAAGCCCCATAAAAAGTCTGCCCGTATCGTAGGGGAGGTACTGGGAAAATATCATCCCCATGGTGATACTGCTGTCTATGATTCAATGGTCAGGATGGCCCAGGATTTTTCCTATCGTTATCCTCTGGTAGATGGCCATGGAAACTTTGGTTCCATTGATGGTGATTCAGCTGCAGCTATGAGGTATACCGAAGCCAGAATGTCCCATATTGCCCTGGAACTTCTAAAGGATATTGAGAAAGATACGGTAGATTTTATGCCTAACTTCGATGAATCCCTGCAGGAGCCGGTTGTTTTACCTTCCAGGTTACCCAACCTTTTATTGAATGGTACTTCCGGTATTGCTGTAGGTATGGCAACCAGTATCCCACCCCATAACATGGGTGAAGTAATAGACGGCATTATAGCCCTGATCGATAATCCGGATATGGAGATTATGGACCTGATGAAGATCATCAAGGGGCCTGATTTTCCTACCGGTGCTTTAATCATGGGGAAAAAGAGCATTTATCAGGCCTATAAGACTGGCCGGGGTAAATTGACGGTCAGGGCCAGGACAAGGATTGAAGAGACAGAAAGCGGCAGGGCCAGGATTATTGTTGATGAGATACCCTATCAGGTCAATAAGG
Organism: Halanaerobiales bacterium; assembly: GCA_025451675.1. Taxonomy (GTDB): domain Bacteria; phylum Bacillota; class Halanaerobiia; order Halanaerobiales; family DTU029; genus DTU029. The sequence continues at coordinate 52,462 of JANWJZ010000041.1, forward strand.
CCCGTTTGATTGAAAAGATTGCTGAATTGGTCAGGGAAGAGAAGATTACCGGTATCAGCGATCTCCGGGATGAATCTGACCGGCATGGCATGCGGATCATGATCGAGTTGAAAAAAGGCGAGGTACCGGAGGTAATCCTGAATCAGTTATTTAAATATACTGATTTACAGACAACCTTCAGTGTAATCATGCTGGCCCTGGTAGATGGGATGCCGAAAATCCTCAACCTGAAACAAATCATGAATCATTATATTGAACACCAGAAAGATGTTATTACCCGGAGGACTCAATATGACCTGAATAAGGCCAGAGAGAGGGCACATATACTGGAGGGTTACCGTATAGCCCTGGCCAATATTGATGAGATTGTAGACCTGATTAAAAATGCCCCGGATGGGCCGACTGCCAGGGAAAAACTCATAGCCATATATAGTCTCACTGAAAAACAGGCTGAGGCCATTTTACAGATGAGATTACAGCGCCTGACTGGCCTGGAGAGGGATAAGATAGAGGCAGAATACCAGGAATTACTCAAGACTATTGCCTACCTTACTTCGATCCTCGAGGATGAAAGTAAGTTACTGGGCATTATCAAGGAGGAACTGCTGGAGCTGAAGAGGAAATACCAGGATGAGCGCAGGACAGATATCAGGGAAGAGGCGGTAGACCTGGAGATTGAAGATCTCATCGCTGATGAGCAGATGGTGATAACCTTAACCCATCAGGGGTATATAAAGAGACAACCTCTTGAAACTTACCGCAGCCAGAAGAGAGGCGGCAAGGGAATAGTAGGTTTAAATACGAGGGAAGGGGATTTTGTCAAGGATATCTTTATTACTTCCACTCATCATAATTTCCTCTTCTTTACCAACCATGGTAAGGTATACAGGTTAAAGGTCTTTGAAATACCGGAAGGCAGCCGCCAGGCCAGGGGTACAGCTATAGTTAATCTCCTGGAACTGGGTGAAGGTGAAGTAGTTAATACCGTGATACCCATTAAGGAGTTTGACGAAGAAGGATATCTGATCATGGTTACCAGGAATGGCCTGGTCAAGAAAACCCCCCTAATTGAATATGAATCGAACTACTCTGGTTTAATCGGTATTACCCTGCGGGATAATGATAAGTTGATCGATGTCAAATATACTGATGGAAAGCAGAATATTATCATTGTGACCCATCAGGGTAAGGCCATCCGTTTTTGTGAAAAGGATGTGCGGGAGACTGGCCGGGCCAGCATGGGGGTAAAAGCTATCACCCTGGATGAAGGCGATTTTGTAGTCGGTATGGGTGTAGATGGTGAAGGAGAGGATCTGCTGATTATTACTGAAAAGGGTTATGGTAAGAGGACCCCATTAGGGGAGTACCGTTTACAGAATAGAGGCGGGAAAGGTTTAATTGCTGCCAACATAACCGATAGAAATGGTAATATAGCCGCAGTAAAGGTGGTCAATAAAGAAGATGAGGTAATGATTATCAGTAGAGAGGGAATCATAATCAGAACGGAAGTAAGCCAGATTTCCCGTATTGGTAGAAATACCCAGGGTGTGAAGGTTATGGCCCTGGAGGAAGGGGACCGGGTAGTTGCCCTGGCTGGAATTGCCCCTGAAGATGAGGATGAAGGAGAAAATATTGAGTTAGAAGATATTGATATAGAAGATATTGATTTACAAGACAGCGGATTAGATGATATTGAATTAAAAGATATTGAATTAAAAGATATTGAACCGGAGGATAATGATTTAGAAGATTTCACAGATATTGATTAAAGATGAGATAATATATAGAAAAAGAATATAGCTATCCAGATATCACAATTATTTTTCCGGAAAGGCTCAGGATTAGCCTGGAAGAAAATAATTGTGATATTTTTTATTTAAAAATATTATATTTCAGGTAATTTTACTTGACAGTCTTAATATATTTATTCAATTCCGGCCAGCGGTCCCGCATTGCAATCAGGTTATATTTATCTATTAACATGATGGGAGTTACTTTAACCCGAACCTCATGTTCCCCATTTTTGACTACCGTATCATATTCCCAGGGTTCTTGCCGGGCCAGATAGCAGGCTACTTTGAAGCTAACCATCCCCAATACATAGGGCATTTTATCCACATCAGCATCATGTTCCTCCCTGGCAATGGCCAGACAGGCCTCCCTGGTGGCATCTGCCCCTACAGTTATAACCTGTCCGGTCAGGTTTTTCTCCTTTAAAACCTTTACGGCTGCCATGGCCATGTCACTGTTATTGGCCAGAATACCCTTTAAATCCGGGTGTTTTTCCAGTGTTTTTCTTACAGTTTTCTCTGCCAGATCTGCGGACCATTCCTGATGCCATTCTTCACTGACTATATCTATTTTCTGGTTTTTTCGCAAGATTTCCAGGTTACCGGCACTGATTTCAATGGCCACATTATCATCCTTGTCTCCCTTTAAAATAAGTACTTTTCCCTGTTCCTCCATCTGTTGTGCCAGGTATTTAGCCTGTTCTACACCGACCCGGAAACTATTACTTGTTAAGTAGGCATCCAGTTTTGTATCTTCAATGATTCTATCCATGGCGACCAGGGGAATATTCTTTTTTTCAATCTCTTTCAGTATCTCTTTAAGTTCCTCATTTTTTGATTTGACTGGCTGGATGATAATAGCATCTACCTTTTCCTGCAATAATCTCTCCAGGTTTTCCTTCTCTCTTTCTTCATTCTCGTCAGCATCCAGCAGGATGAGTTCTACATTATCCCTTTCCTTCAGGTCCTCCATGGCTTCCCTTATAAATCTGCCAGTAGTACTATTCAAACTGGCAAAGCTGACCCCGATGGTTATCCGGGATGGTAACTTACTGACCTTTTCCTCCCTTGCACAACCGGTAAAAAGTAGAGTAAACAGGATTAAAATGAGAAAAGCATATTTCCTGTGTAAAATTTTCATCCAGCCTTCATCTCCCCATCCAGTTCTTTATCCTTTCATTCTCTAATGTTATGTTTTCCTTTTTATTATTTCCGTCCTTCTCCCTTAATATTTTGTACAAAAACAGGAAATGCTCTTTAAAGCAGTGCTCAACTTAAAGTTAGACAAATCCTTTAATTTAAGGATAAAAGGGAAATATCCAGGGCAATAATAATAAGGGATTATATTAAAGGGTGATCGGATGAAGAAAAAAACAATCAGGGAAAGAATAAATGAGATTCTCAGCAACCGGACAGACAATCCGGGGGAAAAAGCAAAAAAGGAAAAGCTGGGGCAAAAGCTTAAAGAAAACCTTAAACTTATAGAAGACATCATCGGCTTCAGTGATGATGTAGTGGTAAGGGAATTCCAACTGGGCGGGAAAACAGGTATTGAGGCAGCCATAATTTTTGTCGATGGGCTCACTGATAAACAGGTTATCAATGAGAATATCCTGAAACCTTTATTAATTGAAAAATTTCCTGGAGATGAACTGAAGGATCCGGCCAGAAGTGATATCATCAAATTTATTAAAGATAAAACAATTACTATCAATGAACTGAAAATTGTGGATCAGTTGGAAAAGGTTATTGATGGCGTACTGGATGGAGATACGGCTCTCCTTGTGGATGGTTACATTGATACCTTTCTTTTGAATACAAGGGGATGGGATAAACGCAGTATAAGTGAGCCACAGAGCGAGACTGTAGTAAGAGGACCCAGGGATAGCTTTACAGAGAATTTCCGTACTAATACTGCTTTAATTCGGCGCAGGATTAAACACCCGGCCCTCAGGATAAAGGGTATCAGTATCGGCAAATATTCCCGGACCAATATAGCCATCTGTTATATAGAAGGGCTGACCAATAAATATATTGTAGAAGAAATCAAGGAAAGGATTTCCAATATAGATATAGACAATATACAGAGCTCTGGAACCATAGAACAGTTAATAGAGGATAACCATTTTACTCCCTTTCCCCAGCTGCTTAGTACAGAAAGGCCGGACCGGGTGGCGGCCAATCTGCTGGAGGGCAGGGTGGCTATAATAGTTGATGGTACTCCATTTGCCCTCATTGCACCCATTACCATTTCCATTTTTCTGCAGTCTGCCGAGGATTATTATGACCGTTTCATAATTGGTTCCTTCCTGCGGGTGATCAGGTTACTGGCCATCATAATTGCCATGACTTTACCTGCCCTGTACATATCAGTTATTTCCTTTCATCCGGAGATGGTCCCGACACAACTGGCTCTGGCCTTTGCCGGCGGTAGGGCTGTAGTACCCTTCCCTGCCTATACAGAGGCCTTTATCATGACAATTCTGATGGAATTATTGAGGGAGGCCAGTATACGGCTTCCGGATCCGGTAGGTTCTACCATCGGTATAGTTGGTGCTTTAATAGTCGGTGAAGCAGCGGTCAGTGCCAGTATTGTCAGCCCTTTTATGGTTATTATTGTTGCCACTGATACTATTGCTTCCTTTGCTATTCCCAATTACAGTACGGCTATTGCTTTCCGCCTGGTAAAATATCCCCTGATGATCCTGGCTACAATCTTTGGCCTTTACGGCCTGGTGCTGGGATTGATTATCCTGTCGATACATCTGGCCGGTTTAAAGTCCTTCGGTATCCCTTATCTGACACCAATGGCTCCTTCCCGACTGGGGGACCTGCAGGATACCGTTCTCAGGCCTCCTATATGGTCACTGAGAAAGAGGCCTGAACATCTAAGGACAAAGAATGAAAAACGTTTCAGCAGTACAGGAGATGATGATGGCTATGAAAGAACACGGTAAATTAACAGAAAGGCAATTTGCAGGGATTATAGCCAATACCCTCCTGGGTGCCGGTACCCTGCTTTTACCCAGGGACATTACCGCCGTTTCCGGTACAGGAGCCTGGCTTTCTGTACTTATTGGCGGTTTTATCTCTATAATTTTACTGCTGCTCCTGATTAATCTGGGATTGCGGTTTCCGGAAGAAACAATAATGGAATATGGGATGCGTCTTACCAATAAATGGATTGGAGGGCTTATCGGTATCGCCTTCTGTACATACTGGTTATTTATAACAGGTATAGTAGTCAGGATATTTTCCCTGATGCTGGTTTCTTCAGTTTTGTTAAGGACCCCCTTAGAGGTAATTGTAATAGCCATGTTGTTGACAGTGCTATATTTTAGCAGGTCTGATCTGCAGATTGTGGGCAGGGTTAATGAAATTTATTTTGTTTTCGTTATCCTACCTATTATGTATGCTCTATTTTTAGGTTTGAGAGAGATAAATCTAATCAGGGTTTTGCCCCTGACAGGCGGGAAGGGTATTATGCCTATTTTAAAAGGGGGTTTAAAGAGTTTTTTTTCTTTCCTGGGTTTTGAAATTGTTGCTCTATTCATCCCATCATTGACTACCCAGAAACTGGCCTATAATTATAGTTTAAAAGGGATCGTTACTCCACTAGTAGCCTATATAATTACAATGATAGTATCTGTAGGTGTTTTCGGTGTGGAGGAGCTACAGACCCTGGTCTGGCCTACCCTGGAATTAATCAAGGTTACTCCCTTTCCAGGCTTATTACTGGAAAGGCTGGAGGCAGTTTTTATTGCCTTCTGGGTAGTGGCTATCTTTACCACCGCAGCAAATGTTTATTATGCATCAGTAGTGGGTTTTACCCAGATCTTTAAATTAAAAGAACATAAAACCCTTACTCTAACTTTACTGCCATTAGCATATCTATCCGCTATTTTGCCGGATAATCTCCATGATGTTTTTGAATATGTGGATATAGTTACTAAATTTGCTGCCGGCCTTATTATCACCACGATTATTATTTACTTCGCAGCCATATTTATTAAAGGGAGAAAAGGGGATGAACGCAGTTGAGAAGCCGGAAAAGATTCCTTCCGTTTTTGCTGATTCTTTTAGTATCCATAATTTTAACCGGCTGCTGGGACCTGAAGGACATTAACCGGAGGGTAATGGTAGTGGCCCTGGGTTTAGATTTAGCAGAAAGGACAGAAACGGAGAATTATGAATATATATCCATGGTCAAGCTGACAGCCCAGGTAGCTATTCCGGAAAAACTGAGTGGGGGGGCAGGCCAACCCCTTACCACAGGTGCAGAGGCAGTATGGAATGTTTCTGCAATTGACCGCAATGTAAGTATGTGTTATGTCAATTTACAGCAGAGATTGCAAAATGAATTATTTCTGGGACATACCAGAGTGCTGGTTATCAGTGAAGACCTGGCCCGGGAGGGACTTTCACGATATATGAATTTTTTCCGCAACAATCCAGAGTTCCGGCGTTTAAGTTATCTTTTGATATCAGAAAATAAAGCGGAAGACCTTTTGAATACCTTTCCGAAGACAGCAAATTTACAGGCTATATACTTAATGAATTTGATTGAAGATGAAATCCAGCGACAGACAATGCCGGATCTCCCTTTTATCGAAATTGCCATCAGGGATGTCACCAGTGGGGTTGATCCAATTGCCGTATTAATCAGCAGCGACAAAGAAACCGGAATTATAAAATACAGCGGCCTGGCTGTATTCAGAGGGGATCGAATGGTAGGAAAACTGGATGTGGAGGAAACCTGGAGTTATCTGCAGCTGGCGGAGGGAAAATTGAGCGGACTGCAGGTAGTAAGGGATGTAGAGAGTGAAATAGGGCGCTTATCCATTGTATTTAAAGATTTAAAGAGAAAAATGAGGCTTGTCCTGACAGAGAAGGGAAATTTTAAATTTGAATGCAAATTAAGTTTTGAAGGGATAATCTTTTCCCAGGAGGTACCAGCCGTTTATACTAAAGAAATTTATCTGGACCAGCTGGAGAATAGGGTTTCCACAGAGGTTAAAAGGGAAATAGAGACAGTATTCTATAAAGTGCAGCAGAAATATAATGCTGATATTTTTGGTTTTGGCGAACTGGTTAAGGCCTATATGCCGGAAGAATGGAAAAGGATAGAGGATTGGCATGAAGAGTTTAAAAAGGTAGAACTGGAACTGGATGTAGAGACTATAATCAGAAGATCCGGTATGCATATGTAGAAAAAACGGTATGTATTAAACTGGTATGTAATTTAGGAAGTTCTATATTAAAAAATTAATTAAAGTATGGAATGGGTAAAATGCATAGAAGGGCAGGGAGGTCCAGTTATGAAAAGAATAATAATTTTATTCCTTTTAATATCCCTATTATCTTTAACCTTTATCTTTATACTTAGCCACCAGCTTTCAGCAAACCATCTAAACATAGAGGGATGGGATATCATAGAAAACAAGGGCAAGGTAGTCTTATTACAGAAAAAGAATCAGGATTTTCTTTCAGAAGCCATGTTAAACCTTTCTGTTGCCATAGGGGGGGATATTTTAAAGGGCTATTCCATCAAGAAGGCAGATAATCTGCTGGTAACAGATTATTTTACCAATACCGTTCCCCTGGGCCTCTGGAGGGTCATCTATAATGGTTTTGACAGTTCAGGGAATATCCATTTGAAGATTATTAGAGAGAAGGATGATTTAAATAATGATGAAAAGGCCTGGATTAGAAAGGAAATAGAGAGGGTGGGTACCCTGGAAAAGGGGAAAAATATACTGGAGGAAAGGTTGGCCATGTTTGAAGGTTTTAAAAACTACTTCGATAAGGAAGGAGAGAATATAATCATTGATCCGAAAAAGATTATTGTAATCAGCAATATAAATGATTTTCCACCCATAAAGATTGCTGTCAATGATAAACATTCAGTGATACATGTTACAGTGACAAAACTTGATTAGCCTGTATCTATAAAATATAGGTGGCTATTAGTCTGAATATGACCATGGCTAATGCCAGGAATATATATAGTAATCCGGTAAAAAAGGAGATAAGGTAATCTTTGTATTGGCCAAAAAAGTAGGCATGATCTGTATCAAAAATCAGGGAGATGAATCCACAAAAAAGCAGCAAGAGAACAAAGTAAATAGAGAAAATATCCTCCATATAATTGATCACCCTTTAAGTATTGATATTCTGCCTTTCTTTTAAATCCCCCTATATTTCATAATGGACTCCATAACCCCCTGGCGGGAACTCCCAGTAAATATTGTCATAAGGGCAGCCCCAGGGGCAGGCACCACATTCTATACATCTGGAGTAGTCTACTATAATAGCCTGTTTTTCACCGGACCAGGAAAAAACCCGGCCAGGACAATAGTAGGTACAGGGTTTGTTTTCACAGTTATCTATACATGTATTTTTATCTTTTATTTTTATATGGCTTTTTTCTGCCAGCTTTATCCTGACATGTTGCAGGGGATTTTCTTTATTCTTATCAAAAGCACTCATCTGCAATAAAACCTCCAATTTAATAGAACCGCCAGTTTAAGGCTGCATTATAGAAATCCTTTACTGATTTTGTCAGCGGCTGAATATGCCTCAGTTTTTCAAACATCATCTGGAGCTTCTCCTCCTGGGTTTTGTTATCTTCTTTAAAGAACTCAAAAGTAATTTCATTAAGGATTTTGCTGATTAAGAAATCGGCATCCGGATATTTTTTATAATAATCAGCAGCCCGGCGATTGATTTTTAGATTTTTATAGAAAAAGGAGCTATTTATCTTACCCTCATAGGCAGATAGTGTCTTTTTACTGAAATCTCCTTTAGCTTTAGCCTGTATGACTGTTTCGGCAGCATATTTACCGGAAAGCATGGCTGCGTCTGTACCATGGCGGCCGGAAACCAGCATGGCAGCATCACCTGTAACTATAATTCCATCATCATATAGTTCAGCTATATTATCATATCCGCCTTTAGGAATAATTTTACTCATATATTGGACCGTTTTACCACCTTGAATTAAACGTTGAATGGCGGGATGTTCCTTCAGCCTGCAGAGCAATTGATAAGGATTGAGGCCGTTTTTAATCAATTGATTGAGATAGGCACCGACAATTATTGATATGGTATCTTTATTGACCCAGATTCCTCCTTTGCCGATGGCTCCGGCAGTGGGATAACCTACCATGCCGATATTCATGCCCTCATCCCTTTCCAGATTGAAACGGGCATTGATGACTTCTTCCGGCAGGGCAATCAGTTCTTTCACATAGAGGGTGAATAAATCAGCACTGTATTTTTTCCTTAGACCTGCCTTTCTGGTCAGATCGGCCATGGCTCCTTCGGCAAGAATCACAACATCACTGTAGATTTTCCTGCCGTCTTCCAGGATTACCCCTGCCACTTTCCTGCCGGAGAATGGGCTTTCTTTTTCATAGATCAGGTCTTCCACCAGTGTAGAATTCATCAGGTGAGCTCCTGCTTTTTCTGCTATACCTGCCAGCCAGCGGTCAAAACGGGAACGGATTACTGTGAAGGTATTGTAAGGAGGTTGGGCAAATTTATAGCTGGTAAACCCCATCTCTACTATAGAATCGGCTTCCATAAAGAAGAGTACTTCCCGGACGACCTTTCTCTCGATGGGGGCCTTTTCCAGGAAATCCGGTACTATCTCTTCCAGGGCAGCCCGGAAGATACTACCGCCAAACATGTTTTTGCTGCCGGGGAATTCACCTTTTTCAATCAAAGCTACAGTTAGATTATTTTCGGCACATATTTTAGCTGCAGTGGAACCGGCTGGCCCGGAGCCAACAATGATGACATCATAACGGTCATGGCCCATATATGATCAACTCCGTATTTAGAGTGGGATTATTCCAGGGATTATTTTATATCCAGGGTTATTATTTATTTTCTCTTACCAGAAATTTTTTATACTTCCCGCGGATTTAAGGGATGAAAATCCCTGCTTAAAGTGGTATAATGATATGAAAAGTAATATAATGATATAAGGATATGTGCCGGTGTTACTATACGAAATCCTTAAATTTAAGAAAGGATTAAAGTAATAATAAAAAAAGAGATAAAAAAGAAAAAACTTTAATAAAAAAGTCTTGACATGGGCTCAAGAAGATGGTAAGATATAATTCGCGGTTGACAAAAACAAGACCGCAGGAAATGATCCTTGAAAATTAAACAATAGACAAAAGACGCCAACAAAAATTCCTTTAATTCTATTTAAGCCAAGAAAACTTTTCAATGGAGAGTTTGATCCTGGCTCAGGACGAACGCTGGCGGCGTGCCTAACACATGCAAGTCGAACGGCCCGCCCCATCGGATTCCTTCGGGGAGAAGATGGGTTCCCGGGCAGTGGCGGACGGGTGAGTAACGCGTGGAGAACCTATCTTACAGTTGGGGATAACCTGGCGAAAGTCGGACTAATCCCGAATACACTCTTTAAGTAGCATTACTGAAA
>JANWJZ010000042.1 GCA_025451675.1 Halanaerobiales bacterium
AAGGATGAAAGAAATTTATCCGGAAAGGAAGGATTACTATGGTTGAAAAAATAGTTTTTACATTACAGGAAAGTTATCGCCATATAATATTCCTTCCGTTAAAAAGCAGCCTTTATTTACTTTCTTTGAGCCTGAATTATTTCTTATCCACCCTCCTCTATATTTTTTATATAAACATTAATTCTAATTATCCTTACAATACAATCCTTTTTCTGCTGATATTTTTTTCTTTTGCTGCCTATTTCTTTATAAACATTAAATTTATCAGGGGCTACTTAAAATTAAATCATAACGAGATTAAGCTGGTAAAAAAACTGAAGGCAAACCCAGCCTATATACGTAAGCCACTTATCCTGACTTCCCTTATCGTAAATTTTTCTTCTTTATTATTGGTTATAAACCTTACCAGGATTTTTTATAATAGGAAAAAATTGTCCGGCCTGGTACAGTTAAATTTAGAATTGCTATTTTTCATCCTTTTTCTCATAAGCACAATTATATTGACCGGGATCGTTTATTATCTTTCTACTAAAGAATTTACCTGATTTCTTTTTCTCCGGAAAATGCCATGGAAAAAGCTAAAATAAAAGGAGGAAATCCTGCAATAATATAGAAATACTTATAGAGGTAGAATAAAGAGGATAGGTGGAGAATATTGAAAAAAATAATTTACTTATTACTGGTTGTAGTGATAATTTTTGGTGGTGTACAGGTTAAGGCAGTAGATGAAGAAGTTGATGCAGGGACAATTTTAAAATCTTTTAATGAGTTATATAGTTACATTCTGTATTATTATGTGGATGAACCGGATATAGTTGACCTGCTTAGAGGGGCTATGAAGGGGATGGTAGAAACCCTTGACGTCCATTCCACATATTTATCAGAGGAAGAATTTGAAGAATTCCAGATGGAGTTTGAAGGCCATTTTGGCGGGATTGGTATCGTTATTCAACCTGACCTTACCGTTGTTTCACCGATTAAGGGTACTCCAGGTGAGCGGGTTGGGATACAACCCGGTGATGTGATAATAGCTATCGATGGTGAATCTACGGAAAATATGACCCAGACCGAGGCTGTTCAGAAGATGCGTGGAGAGCCGGGAACCAGGGTCAGGATAACCATAATGCGGGAAGGTGAAGAACAACCCCTGGAATTTGAAATTATTAGAGAGGATATAGAGATTCCCTATGTGGAGTGGGAGATGAAAACGGATAAAATAGGTTATATCAGTATTGCTGATTTTGCCCAGGATGTTGGCAAAAAAGTCAGCACAGCCATCGAAGAGCTGGAAGCAGAAGGGGCAGAGGCCTTAATACTTGATTTGCGGACCAATCCTGGCGGTTTATTAAGCGAGGCAATAGATGTGGCCAGTAATTTCCTGGAAGAGGGTACTATAGTATCTGTCCGCTATCGAGTTGGCAGTGATGATGTCTATAAAGTAAATACTGATTTTAAGACCAGTAAGTTACCCCTGGTTGTTTTGATTAATCAGGGTAGTGCCAGTGCTTCCGAGATAGTGGCTGCCGCCATAAGAGATCATGGCAGAGGAATCCTGATGGGAATGAAGACTTTCGGTAAAGGAACGGTACAGACCCTATTTTCCCTCAGTGAAGGTTCTGCTTTGAAGTTGACTACCGGCCGTTATTATACCCCATCCGGGGATTTTATCCACGAGAAGGGGATAAAACCAGATGTGGAGGTAGCTTATGATCCGGATTATGCAGGGGATACGCAGTTGGAAGCAGCCATAAAGTATATAGAGGATATTTATCTGAGCGAGGCCTTAAGACCAGCCAGTTAAGAATAATTTGTCAAAGAAAAAACCGGGAAAATTGATTTCAATCAAAATTTCCCGGTTTTTTATCTTTTAAGCAGAAAATTTTTTAAAAATTTAAAGAAAAAAAATAGTTAATATTAGACAGGAATCCTGTTTATCTATAGCATAAAATGCTATAAAATGTAAGAAAAGAAAAAATAAGAAAGAATAAACAGGAAAAAGGAAATAAACAAAATATTGACAATATAAAATTATTTATGCTAATATAAAATTGTAATAAATAGAATTATTTAGTCATGTTCAGGTAGATATCTTTCTGCTAACTCAAAAAATGTCGGGTGTGTTGAGATTAACTGGGAAAAGATGCCCAGAGAAGCTGCTATAACTAAATTCAGATATCCAGTAAAAAGCAGGGCAGCTGTAATTGCCAGGATGGTCCAGGCTATCAGGACTATGTAGGCCTTCCTTTTTAACTCCTGGCGTAATGCAGGATCTGAGATAGGTATGGTTTTCGTATCTGCGGGAGCATATTTATAGATAAAAATAAAACCGGTAATTGCTACAAAGAAGATTACTATAATTGTAGTCAACAGGCCAGGTTGGATATAGGCGGCAATAAAGCCAATCAGGAGAAAAACCAGCAAAGTAACTATCAGACAGGAATTATAGGTAGGTAAGTGGATACCGCCTGCATATGGCCTGATGACTAAAAAGCTCAGCAGAGCAATGAAGACTGGCCAGAAGATATTGAAAAGAAAAGCCAGTATTAAAAGAATTATTGCTTCCAGGAAGGCTCCTACAAACAATTCCAGGCCAAAGGAAAATAAGGCTTTTTCTTTACTTTCTAACTCCAGTTTATCAGTAATAACCCTGCTCAGATAATTTACCAGTTTTTTGTACATAATATCACATCCCCTCTGTTTATTTTACATATATTATTATTCGAGATAGATATTGGAAACTCCTTCAAATAAAGTATTTTTTATAAGGAGGTGTAAAATATGTTAAAGAGATTGGTTAATTTAATTATCAGAGTCGGGAAGAATGGCTTATCATCAAAATGTTTTATCACTTTTTATCAGCCATCCATTCCTGAAGAGCTGAAGAAATAGGAGTGTACAAACATTATTATGCCCGGAGGAGACTCCGGGTTTTTTTTGGCAACACAATTTAATAAAAAAGGTAATAAAGAAAAATAATGGCAAAATAATTTTTCTTTAATGGAAATAAAGGAATTTTCAGGGAATTAGAGAATATTAAATAGAGAGTAAAAATTGGTTAAGGAGGTTTTGATATGGAAAATATTTCTTTAACGCTGATTATCCTCTCCTTTCTGGAGACTTTTATACTGGCTACATTGAATTATTCCCTTTTGTCTATTAAAAAATTTGACCGCAGATTTTTTATACTGATTGTTCTTTTGACCCTTACTCAGTTGGCTATCCGTAACCTGCCGGTTATCCCCTTTATAATAATGCTTTCTATCATTCTGGTTTATGCTGTATATTTTAAATATGTATACAATACCTCAATATTTACGACATCAATTACTGTAATAATATCCTATTTATTCTATTCCTTTGTTGAAGGTCTTAATATGTCTATTACCCCTGAACTATTGGGGGTTCATTATTTGGAAGTAGTAAAAAATCCTTCTATTCGCTTCCTCTGTTTCTCTGTTCAGGTATTAATTATGCTTATAATAACTGGGCTTATTATTTATTTCAAGGTAAATCTAAAGGATTTGACAAAGTTTTTCGATTTTGAAGATTTGAAATTGCTGGCTGACGATGAGATGGATTTCAGTAGAGAAAGAAGAGTTACTGGTACCTTCTTCTTGGTTATGGTATTTTTATTAATTCAGGGTCTATTTATTAATATGTACATATTAATATATAAAGTTTGGCAGCATTTCACAATACATAAGTTCTTTACTTCACCATATTTTATTAATACCTTTATTATAGCCCTGAATCTGGTCCTCCTCTATCTGTTACGGCATTTGATTATAACCTTAAGGATGGAGAGAAATGATATCATTGCCCGGATTAAGGAGAAGAATGCCCTGAGGCTGGACTGGGAGAAAAGGGCCCAGATACATGACCAGAATCACCATTTAAGTATGATATATATGTTATTACAGGTCAATAATATTGAACGGGCCAAGGAGTATTTAAAGGGAATGGTAGGGGAGATTCAAAAAGTGGATGCCATTGTCCGGACCGGTAACCAGGCTCTGAATGCCCTGATTATGAGTAAGATTTCCAGGGGTAAGCAGGCAGGTGTAGATGTTAAGATTGATGTGATAAGAAGCCTTACTCCCATGAAAATCTATGACTGGGATTTAAACAGGATTCTTGGCAACCTGTTGGATAATGCCATTGAGGCCCTGGAAAAGGTTTCCGGAGAAAAGGTAGTTGAACTGATCATTGAAGGCGGGGAGGAAAGCAACCGGCTGGAGGTTATTACCCATGGTGTATATCTTCCTGATGAAGTACAAGCCCGGATTTTCCAGAGGGGATATAGCAGTAAGGAAGAGGCTGGCCATGGGCTGGGCCTGGCTATCTGTAAAGAATTGGTTGACGAGTATAATGGCAGTATTTCCATCAAGAAAGACTGGGAGGCAAATTATACCTCTTTTGAGGTTAACTTACCAGTTGCCTAAGCCGGAATGGACCCCGTAAAATCTGCAGGACTATTTTGCTGAGGGGGGTCTTTTTTAATAAACGGGTTGCGAAAATTGTACAATTTTGCAACTAATAAAAGGAAAAAGTCTTTAAAGGAAGAATTATATAAAGAAAAAGAAATATATGGAGATAAGGTGGAAGCTGAGATGAATGGATTTGCTTTATCACTTTTTTTATTGACAGCATTATTGTTTATTGGTTGGAGATCGAGATTCTTTAATTTATTAAAGCCTGAAGATCTGGAGATTTTAGGTGCTGATGAAGCAGATCTGGCCAGGGGGAAGACCATCAGTAATACCTTTTATCTGGTAACAGTTTTTTTATTGATTCAGATCCAGTTTATTAATATACTAGTACCGGCCAGGGATTTAATAAAAAATACAAAAATCGGGGGAATTTTAAGTTCTCCTTATATAATAAACCTTATTATATTCTGTTTAAATCTCATCCTTCTGTTTTTAATCCGCCATTTAATCAAATTAATGGGCAGGGAGAGAGAGACCATTATAAGGAGGATTAAGGAGAAAAACTCCCTGAGGCTGGATTGGGAGAAAGAGGCCCGGCTTCACGACCGGAATCATCATCTGGGTATGCTGTATATGTTACTACAGACCGGTTATACAGATAGAGCCAGGGAGTACTTGAAAGGTATGGTAGGGGAGCTGCAGAATATAGAGGCGATTGTCCGGACCGGTAATGAGGCCCTGAATGCGCTAATCCGTGGCAAGATGGCCAGGGGCAAACAGCTGGGTGTACAGATTAATATCGATGTTCTGAAGGGCCTTTATCCCATGAATATACAAGACTGGGAATTGAACCGGATTATTGGTAATCTGCTGGATAATGCCATTGAAGCTGTTGAGAATCTAAATGGGGAGAAGAATATAGAATTGTTGATTGAGGGTGGTGAGGAAAATAACCGTTTTGAGGTCATCACCCATGGTGTCTATCTACCTGATGAGGTAGAAGCCCATATTTTCCAGAGGGGTTACAGTAGTAAAACAGAACCCGGCCACGGCCTGGGACTGGCAATATGCAAGGAATTAGTGGAGATATACAAAGGGGCTATATTTATAGAGAAAGATGAGGAAAAAAAATATACTACTTTCCAGGTTTTATTACCTACCGCAAAAACAGGTTCCTGATAACCTGTTTTTTTATTTGTTAATCCTGATACAGATAAATGAACCGGCCGGTGGTAGAATACAATATAACATATAAAAAGGGTTCAGGGTGAAGAATAAGGGTGGAGGGGTGAAAATATGGCAGCTTCCTATCAATTTATTATTTTTGGTGCAACCGGTGACCTGACTCACCGGAAGCTTATACCTGCCTTTTATAACCTTTACCGGGAGAAACAATTACCGGAAAACCTGAATATTATCGCTATAGGCAGAAGGGATAAGGATAGTCATATTTACCGGGAAGAGGTATATGCTTCTGTAAAGAAGCATTCCAGATATGAACTGGATGAAGAAAGCTGGCCGGAGTTTGCCGGGAAAATCAAATACCTGCGTTTTGATTTCCGTCAGGACGAAGGATACAGGTTGCTGAAAGAAAATCTCAAAAATGATGCTTACTGGATTTATTATCTGGCTGTAGCCCCGGAATACTTTGCCCTGATAGTAGATAAACTGGAGAAAGAGGGCCTGGCCGGAAAGGAACTGGAAAATACCAGGGTGGTTATTGAAAAACCCTTTGGTAAGAATCTGGAGACAGCCCGCCATCTGAATGAACAGATCAGCAGGTTTTTTTCCGAAGAGAATATTTATCGTATCGATCATTATCTGGGGAAAGAGATGTTGCAGAATATTATGGTTATCAGGTTTGCCAACAGCCTCTTTGAGCCACTCTGGAATAATAAGCATATAGATAATATCCAGATTGTTTCCAGTGAGGTTGGCGGGGTTGGAGAGAGGGGGGCCTATTATGATCAATCCGGTGCCCTCAGGGATATGGTCCAGAACCATATGATGCAGCTACTGGCTCTAACCGCCATGGAACCGCCTGTTGACCTGAAGACAGATTCCATCAGGAATGAGAAAGTAAAGGTTTTAAAGGCCCTGGATATGGATTTCGAGAAAATAAATGAATTTGTAGTGAGGGGGCAGTATGGGCCTGGAGAGATTAACGGAGTTAAAGTTCCTGGTTACCGGGAGGAAAACCGGGTGGCCAGAGATTCCAGAACCGAAACATTTGTAGCCCTGAAACTATATATAAATAATCTACGCTGGAGCGGTGTACCCTTTTACATTAAGACCGGTAAAAGGCTTACGCAAAAATCTACAGAGATTATTGTTGAATTCAAGGGCGGGGCTCATCCCGTTTATCTTTCTGAGAATAAAAATATTATGCCCAATCTCCTGGTTATCAGGATACAGCCTCTGGAGGGTATCTTCCTCCAGTTTAATGCCAAAAGGCCCGGTACCGATAATATTATCCTACCTGTACAGATGGATTATTGCCAGAACTGCCAGCTGGGTGAAAATTCACCGGAGGCCTATGAGCGTTTA
>JANWJZ010000043.1 GCA_025451675.1 Halanaerobiales bacterium
CCTACGGGGTTAGCTGACGGGTTCGGGCGTTCCAAGCTGCCCTACCTGTAAAAAAACAGGATTCACCCCAAAATCGGTTCCCCCGTTTCCTATAAGGAAATTCGGAGATAAGTTTATTCAATTTAGTTAATACATATCCATTATAGCATAGAAACTCCTGAAGTCAAGGGATGTTTTAAACTTTCCCTATTACGCGAAAAAATAACCTAAAGTACTGAAAAATACAGTCAAACCAAATAATATCCCCATCACTATATTCCATACCCTGGAAGGCCTTTTATACCAATAATAAACTAAGACTGAAAACAATAAAGTTTGTATGATAACTTCCGGTAAACCAAAGATATGTTCTGCAAATGAGACTTTTGTATAAATCATGCCCTCAATCGAACCTGGGGTTGGCCCGGCAGTACCCAATATGGCCAGTCCGACAAACAGGCCCCAGAGTTTGAGCCAGCCTTTCTCCTCTTCTATAAATGTATTCCTGATTGGCCAAAGTACCACTGTAAATATAATGCCCCTGATTACCTGTAAGGCAGGGCCAAACGCTACTATTGGAGTATCAGTAGGCAGCATGTACAATCCTAAAGTGCCGGATACAAACCTCTCATTATAGTTAAGCAAAAAGGATGCCAGTATACCCATTATCATATAGGTAACAACATGAGCAGAACAGATTCTCCAGAAAAACCCCAGATATTCTTTACACTTTTTCATTTAAAAACCTCCTCTTTTGCCTCATTTAAAAACTTAAGAAATTATTGTATACTAGATATAATTATCTGCTTAGACAAAAAATCCTTTTTAATAACATAATTTTATTTAATAACATAATATATAACAAGTATAATATATGGAAAGGAGTAGTGTGGATGAGTGAAGTCAATGATTTAAGCCCAGAAAGATTTCCCTGTCCAGATGATTATGATCATTTACTGCAAGAACTACGCTTAATGGCCGGTAGAGAAGAAAGAGACCTGGAATTATACGATTTTCTAATAGATCAGGTAACTCCCCAACCTGCATTACAGCAAGAAGACCGCGTCATTACAAACCGTAATGTACTCAGAATCAATAGGGATGTTACCAGACGCAATCTGCAAATCCTTGAAGAAACATACTGCCAAATAACCGGTGAAAGAATAATCCCAATCAGGCAACGCTTTATATTACCCATAAGCTACCGTGCAGGTCTGGAACGGGCTATCATGCATGAATTACGTGATGCCGAAATATACAGGGATATGATTCTCAACCTGCCAGAAGGAATGCTGACACAAACAGCTTTTAGATTATACACCAATACAATGATGAACATTGATCGCGCTAATTTCCTCTTCAGCCGGACAACAATTTAAGCTTTGTTTTTCATTCCCCCTTAAAAAAAATTCCCCCGGAAAGGGGGGTTTTTTTAAGTATAATTATGTTTCTGTCCGCCTGTTTTTATTGTATATTCTACTATGTATCCTACCACTTATGCACTTACCTGGGTTTTCATTTTCTCCAGGCATTCCCGACAAACTATCTTGTTTTTATACTCAATAGTATTTTCTGCACTCTTACAGAAAATACAGGCTGGTTGATATTTTTTCAGGATGACACTGTCCTCATCAACATAGATCTCCATCGGGTCTTTTTTGTTAATATTCATGGTTTTACGCAATTCCTTTGGCAACACAATTCTACCTAAATCGTCAATTTTTCTCACAATACCTGTTGCTTTCATATGTTATCTCCTCCTTCATCTTTATTATAGTAAAATTTGGTTTTCCTGTCAATATATTTTGTTATGTTTTGACGATTTTTTTTAAAAAATTGCTTTTCTTGCAAAAAAACTGCTAACTGGATTCATCCCTATTATTTGACAGTATGCCATTAATAAAGCGGGCTGATTTCTCATCTGAATATTCCTTGGCAATCTCCACTGCTTCATTAATGGCCACTGCAATGGGTACCTCCTCCTGGATTTCAAATAGAGCAATCCGCAAAATATTCCTTTCTACATAGCCTATCCTCTCGATACTCCAGTTTATTGCCCTCTTATCTATTTCTTCATCAAGGGTTACCCTATTATTTATTACACCCAGGACAAGATCTTCAAAATAGAATGAACCAGTAAGCAGTTTTTCCTCTTTAAACTCATTTATCCTCCTGTACGCTGCTTCTTCCCTGAGTTCATCTGTTAAATCCAGGCCATACAATATTTGCAGGGCCCAGATTCTTTCCTGACGACGATTTAACTTTACCATAATGATCTCCTTTATCTCCTTTTACTGAGTTTTGTTCTTTCTATTCTTCTATGAAGCCAAATTTAATCCTTAAATTGTGGCGGAAGCAACCTGTCCAGAAGTTTTCTAAAATCACCTTCCTGATCCCAGCGAGAGCCTATAATATAACCAATAACTGTCAATAATAAAATCAGGAGAGTCCTCCAGAAACCAATCAATAAGATAAAAATAGAAGAAAGAAATCCAATTAAAGTACCATATACTTTCCCTTTATTATTGGCAATTATCTCTCTCAGCTGGTACCAGATATTAGCGTCCATCTTTTATCCACCTTTCTCATTTTCCTTACTGATCTCTTTTACCAGGACCTTTATGGCTTTTACCTTTACACCGGTGGTATCTTCTATATGGGTTTTTACAAGTTCCTGTAGGTTCCGGCTAATTTCTGGTATGGACATACTGGGATAGATTTCAGTTTCCAGTTCAATGATAATACCATCATCAACTGCCTTGATCCGATTACTTATAGCCACTACACCTTCCTGTTCAATGGCTATATTTTTAACCAGGCTATCAAGGGCATCTATAGTAATATCCACCTTACCATGCTCTGATACAAGTACAGATGTAATACTCCTCTCTCTGGAAAAAAAGGGATAAATGATCCAGGCACCGGCTATGAAAAATACTATAAAAAGAATCCCATATTCCCATCTCCCATATAGACTGGAGATAAGTTCCGGTAACATCGACGGGTTGGCCCAGCCGAAAGTATAGAAGGCCAGTAAAAGAGAGGCGAATATAAACAAAAGTGTAATCAAAAAAATAATAAAGCGGTATAAGAGATTCATCCGGAATCACCCCATTATATTTATTCCCTGGTCAGCGAAAAAAAGAGGCCAAGTATAACCTGACCTACATTTCTTCGTCATCCAGAGCCTGTTCCTTTTTGTCTTCCCGGGGGAAGTGTACACCCTGGACATGAATATTTATCTCAACTGCGTTCAAACCAGTCATACTTTCAATGGCCTCTTTAACATTTTTCTGGATATTCTCTGCTACAATTGGAATTGAGGAGCCGTATTCAACTATGACTGATAAGTCAACGGTACATTCATCATCGCCGGTTTCTACTCTTACGCCCCTTTTCTGACCCAACATTTCAGCAATACTGCCACCAACACCACCACCCATACTGGCTACACCTTCTACTTCGCTGGCTGCCAGGCTGGCAATAATAGCAACCACCTCATTGGCAATCTTAATTGTACCCATGCTTCCATTCTCAGCCATCTTAATCACCTCTTAAATTTAATATATTCAATCCCCATTATTCTTTAACCTTCTATTTATAAAGTTAGTATTATAATCACCACGCCGGAAATAGGCATTATTTAATATTTTTAAATGAAAGGGTATAGTTGTTTTTACACCTTTTATTATAAATTCTGCAAGTGCTCTCTCCATCCGCAAAAGGGCCTTTTCCCGGTCCTCCTCCCAGACAATCAATTTAGCCAGCATCGAATCATAATATGGTGGTATAAGATAACCCTGGTATACACCACTATCAATTCTGACTCCTGGCCCACCGGGCAGGATAAAATTCTCTATCTTTCCGGGAGAAGGCATGAACTTCCTCTCAGGGTCTTCAGCATTAATACGACATTCCAGGGCAACTCCATTAAATTTAACATCTTCCTGCTTTAATCTCAATTTTTCTCCGGCAGCAATACGGATTTGTTCTTTAACCAAATCTATACCGGTAATCATCTCAGTAATCGGGTGTTCTACCTGAATCCTGGTATTCATCTCTATAAAATAGAAATTCTTCTGATTATCTACTAAAAATTCCACTGTACCAGCATTAATATAATTAACAGTTCTGGCTACTTTTATAGCCGTGTCACCCATTATTTTTCTCAAATCATCCGTCAAAGCAGGGGAAGGAGCCTCTTCCAGTATTTTCTGATGTCTCCTTTGAATGGAACAATCCCGTTCACCCAGATGGATTATATTCCCATGCTCGTCAGCCAGGATCTGAAATTCAATATGCCGGGGTTCTTCCAGGTATTTCTCCAGATAGACATCTTCGTTCCCAAAGGCAGCTTTTGCCTCACTCCTGGCCGTCTCAATAGCCCTTTCCAGTTCTCTGGGATTATGGACAATCCGCATCCCTTTTCCGCCACCACCGGCCGCCGCCTTTATAATCAACGGATAGCCTAATCTCTCTGCCTCTTCCAGGGTTTTTTCCATATTATCAGGATCATGCTCAACCCCTGGCACAACCGGGACACCGGCCTGAATCATAGTCTCCCTGGCTTTTGCCTTATCCCCCATTAAAGCAATAATATCTGAGCTGGGACCAATAAATTTCACACCACTGCTTTCACAGACCTCAGCAAAATATGCATTTTCTGCCAGAAAACCATAACCGGGATGAATAGCATCAGCCCCGGAAACCTCTGCTACACTCATGATACTGGGTATATTTAAATAACTCTGGCTTGTACTGGCAGGCCCCACACAATAAGCCTCATCAGCAATCTTTCTATGTAGTGAATCCTTATCTGCTTCAGAATATATTGCAACAGATGGAATGTTCATCTCCCTGAGAGCCCTGATAATTCTTACAGCAATCTCACCTCTATTTGCAACCAATACCTTCCTAAACATCTTTTCACTCCTTATAGTGGTTCTATAATGAATAGAGGCTCTCCGTATTCTACAGGCTCACCATTAGCTACCAATATATCAATTATCTTGCCTCTTGTTTCGACCTCTATTTCGTTCATCAATTTCATTGCTTCAATGATACAGAGTATATCACCAGGATTTACAATATCGCCAATCTCCACATAAGGCCTGGAGTCTGGTGAAGGCGCTCTGTAGAAAGTACCAACCATTGGAGCAACTATTTCTTCGTATTTCTTTTCTTCCTTTGGGGTTTCACTTGCTTTTGGTTTCTGAGCCTGGATCTGGGCTGTCTCAAAAGGAGGATAATCTACTCCATGACACCCCCTTTTTATGCGTATTTTTGAATCGCCATTTTTTACTTCCAATTCCGTTACATCTGTCTCTTTAAGTATATCTATCAATAATTTGATTTCTTCCAGATTCATTTATGTTCCTCCTTATATAACTATATTTTACCACTTGCTTTATAATTTTATCCAATCCAGGTCATAAATGCAAGTTTATTTTTCTGTACTGGAATCCCAATTCCATTTACTAATTTATTTATTCGATATTAATCCAAAAAATCCTGCAAATTTAGTATAAATTGGCTTGGAGGCCGTCACTGCCAATGAATAAAGGCTTCCCGGCAAGCTTATAAAACAAAAGACTGTCAGCCCGATATAGGCCAACAGTCTCATTTTTATTTTATCCTAATTGTTACTCTTTAAACGCTTCTCAATTATTGTCACATTTTCTGTATTAAATCCGGTAACCTTAACTATAATATCACCGATTTTAGCCACATCCTCTTTTGCCAGTCCATCGGTATGTATTATAACATCTACAGCCTGTTCATGGATATAAGCCAGGGCATCCCTGTAACCCCGGGCCCTGATCAGGCTCTCAATCTCCATCTCTTTTTCCATCTTATCGGTTATTTCCAGTATCTTTCTCTGGGCTTCCTTTTTACTGGCCTGATCACTGTTAGGATTATTGACTATCTCCTGTAAGATATTTATTTGTTCACTCCTGGCCCGATCCCTTTCCAGACGGTATTCGATAAAGAAATCCTCTTCAGATTCATTTCTGGCCTGGGTATAATTCACTGCCTGGTTATAATACCCTATATCCCTGCCGGTATTCCTGCTTATGACAACCCCGTCTTCAATGATCTCAACCCCTCCTGTAAAGGTGGGATTTTCTGAAATAACAGGCTGTATATAATCATTTCCCTGATAAACAATAATCGATGTCACCATCCCTATCCAGATCATCAAAATCATTAGCCAGACCAATTTTCTCTTGATCGCCATTTTTCCCATTACCCCCTTTCATATGGAAGAACACTGATTCTATGTACCGGAATATTTAAAAGATTACGGACAGCATAGATTATTTCTGCCTTTATCTGGCTATTTTCTGCACCCTGGGCCACAATGAGTACTCCCTGAATTTCGGGGAGTTTCTCCCTCCTGATAATGGGCTTTTCATTACCACTGGGATCCCTTGTCACAACCAGTTCCCTTTCCAGATTGTCTTCTACTATCTCCCGCTGCCCTCCATTCTGGTCTAACTCAGTGCTGACCTTATTTATTGTCCTGCTATTATATTCATATTCATATTCCGTGTATCCCGTTATATAGATTTTTACCTTTACCCTACCTACCCCCTTTATTAAAGAGATAATTTCTTCCAACTGGGCACTCAATCTGGCTTCGTAGTCCTCTTCCACCTGTATTTCCCGGCCAGATTGATAAACTGGAACTTCCTGTGTAGCTCTTTTTTTACCTGTAAACAGGTCACCGGAGAAAAGCAAAAAAATGCCTATTAATCCAAGGATGATAATCTTCCAGATTAAACTATTCCTCCCGCCCTCACCATCACTGGTAAAAGAAAATATTCTCTTTAATTCCTCCAGGAACTCCATCTAGCTCCCTCCTGTTTTGAAAACTACCTGTACCTTATCCTCTGCTATCTGTAGAAACTGGCTCAGGCTGTATTCCAGTTTTTCCTTATCCAGCCTCTTTTCTCCTGATAGCACCGTTCTTTCTTCTAAATCCTCTCCTTTATCCCCTACTTCGATTCTTACCGGTTTTATTTCAACAGGCCTGATTCCCGGTTCAGTCAGGAATACAGTCAATGAATCTATCCTGTAATTTTCATCAAGAATCAGGTCTATCTCCTGCCGGTAATCAGCAAAATGCAGGTTGACTATCTCCCTGACCTGTCTCGCTATCTGTTCCTGATAATAATCCCTCAGTATTGACCGGTTGGTTTCTTCCATCTCCCTTCCCCTTTCCTCTATCACTGCCCAGTTATCATTAATGATTTTTTCCGGCAGGATGTACTGCAGCCTGGTATAATCCTGGCGGAAGATAGCGGTGATGGGAGCCAGGAGGATGCTGATGATGAAAAAACCCATGACGATCCGCACATATTTTCCCATATTACTTTCCGGTAAAAACATCTCCAGTAAGGCAGTAAAGAGGATAATAAAGATTAGATTTTTTACCCAATGTATTATAGCATCCACTTTTTTTCACCTCTGCTATTCATGAGTTTATTTCCATTTTTAACGCATCATAACGGAAAGATTCCCTGTTCCAGCAATTATCGCCAGGACGATAAAAAACATCAGGGAAACTGCAGCAACTATTAAAAAAATCATAACCAGACTATTGCCTGTATCATTGAGGATTTCCACAATACGGCTATCTGCCACTGGTTGAACGATAGCACTGGAGACCTTGTAAATAAAAATAAGGGCCATAATCTTTATGATGGGAAAGGCAATAATAATAATGACAATCAACATACCGAAAAAGTTAAGGGCATTTTTGATTATCAGAGAACAACTGATAATCAGGTCAAGGGCATCAGAAAAGATTTTACCGATTACAGGAATGAAGGTCCCGGTGAGATATTTGGCTGTCCTTAGTGTCAGGCTGTCAGTTATTGCTGCTGCTCCTCCCTGTAATAAAAGGCCGGCAACGAAGATAACCATCAGGAGACCTAATAGTGTCATACTGGCCTCCTTAAAAAAGGCTGCCAGTCTGCTGAGGGAAAAATGCAGGTTTATTTTCGTAACAATATTCAAGACCACCGAAAGAAATATCATGGGAAATACAATATTTTTTATCAGACTGGCCAGAGTTGTAATAATTAAGAGGGTTAAGGGTTGAAAGATAGCTGCCGAGGTCAGGGCTCCCAGACTGACCAGTATACTCAGTAGAACCGGTAACAGAGCCTGCATGAAGCTGACCATATTGTCAACTGCCTCAATACCTATCTGTATGGCCAGATGAAAGGCCTGTAAAATCAGGACTGCAATTACCAGGAAAATCAGGCTGTTGGCCGTATTGCTGATGGTCTTGCTCTTAAAAGACTGGTGAAAAATACTTAAAACAGCACTGATCACTGTAAGGATAATTATCTGTCCCAGGAGGCTGAAATTAGCCGTTACTTCCTTGCCCAGGTATCTTAATATGCTTCTTATAAACCCGGCCCAGCTGAACTCCAACTCTCCCCTGATGAATCCCTTGATCAAATCAGGAAGATTTAATTCCGGTATATAATTCTCTATCTCTTTATTTATCTTCTGAATCTCTTTCTGTAAATCCGTCAGATTCAGGTTATCCAGTTGTTGTAATATAATATCCTCCTGGGAGTGAACATCAACTGCCAGCAAGGGATGGGCTATACCGTAAAAAAATATTATCATTATAATCGTTAATTTCTTAATTGTTAATTCCCACAAATCCTTTCACCCTCCATCAGGCAAGGATTCCTCATCAGGCTGGAATCAGGCGCAGGATTGTCTCAATCAGTGATAACATGATAGGTATGGCGATGACCATGATTATGATCTTTGCTGCCAGTTCAATCTTGCTGGCCAGGGCATTTTCCCCGCTGTCGCGGGTAATTTCGGCACCAAACTCCCCTATATAGGCAATACCGATTATCTTGATAATAGTATTAAAGTAGAGCATATCAACCCTGGCCTGGCGGGCCAGTTGATTGAGCAATTCTATAACTGCTTCCACCTGCCTCATTATCAAAATCAGGATTACTAAACCAGAGACTATACTCAATAAAAAGGCCAGTTCCGGTTTAACCTGTTTAATAACAATAATTAGAATGGCAGATAAAAGGGCCAGACCGACAATCTGAATAATGATCATTTCCTGCTCACCTAAAACCTGAAGACTGTCCTGACATCATTAAAGAGCTCTCCAATTAACTGGATTACAATCATCAGCACAATTATTACTCCTACCAGGGTCAGCATCTGGGCCTGTTCTTCCTTATCAGCCTGTTTCAGGACTATATTTATAATAGAAATAAAAATTCCCAGACCAGCAATTTTAAAGATTAAATTTATATCCATAATGACACCTCATTCCATCTCAATAAAAGAGTATAATTAAAAGCAGGCTTAACAATACCCCCGCATAGCGGATAGGCTTCACCCTCTGCCTGGCAATCTCCCTGGCTTCTTCTTCCTGTTGTTCCAGCCACTTCAGGGTCAGCTGGTTTAAATTTATCTGGTCTTCCAGGGAAGAAATCCCGATCTGTTTCCCCCAATTTATCAGAATCTCCAGATCCTACTGTGCAAGAAAACTTTGCCTGCCATATCTGTCGACCAGTTCCTCCCATAGTTCTGAGAAACTTTTTTCTCTGGAATTCTTCAATTCCTCTCCTGCCCGGCTGAAAATAGAGGATAACGGTGGTTTTAAAACCCCGGCAGCATTCTCAAGTACATCAGCCAGGAGATTCTTTCCATAACTCATCTCAGTATTCAGGATATTAAAGGCTACCTGCAGCTCCTTCAGTTCCCTCTCCCGGTTCAGATAAACACTGGCCAGAATCCAGCCGATGGAACTCCCGGAGATAAGAATCAGACAGGCACCTGTAAACTTAACCACTCCTACTTAACCTCCTTACCACTGGCATCCAGAACCATCTCCACAGTACCGATACCGGCTCTATTGCTGAGGATAATATAACGTTCAAAGGCTTTTCCAGCAAGCAGTCCCTGTAATGAAGGGCGCTGAAGAACTGAATAATAATCCCTGCCATGGATGGTACACAAAATCTTCACGCCGGCATTGATTACCTCTTCCAGAGCCAGTACATCTTCCCTATGGCCAATTTCATCTACAGCCAGCACCTCCGGTGACATGGCCCTGATTAATAAGAGCATACCCCTGGCCTTGGGGCAATTATCCAGCAGGTCTGTCCTCTTTCCTATCTTATTCTGCGGGATACCATTATATGCCCCGGCGATCTCCGATCTTTCATCAACTAAGGCTACTTTTTTTCCTTTCAATCCATATCTCTCATCTCCATCACTGATCAGGCGCACCATATCCCGCAAAAGGGTAGTTTTGCCACTGAGGGGCGGGCCAATAATCAGGCTATTATAGATATTGCCCTCCTCTGAATCAAAAATTTTTTTAATCAGACCACCAGCAATACCGGGCAACTGCCGGCTAATCCGGTAATTCAGGCTATTTATATTTTTTATAGTCCTGATCTCCCCACCCTCCAGAACAGCCTGTCCAGTAAAGCCGACCCTGTGCCCACCTGGAATGGTCAAAAAACCCTCTGCCAGCTGCCTTTCGATGGCATAATAGGAGTTCTTCACCAGGATCATGAAGGCCCTTTCCAGGTCCAGGGGAG
The DNA here is from genome assembly GCA_025451675.1 of Halanaerobiales bacterium. GTDB lineage: Bacteria > Bacillota > Halanaerobiia > Halanaerobiales > DTU029 > DTU029. The sequence continues at coordinate 10,587 of JANWJZ010000043.1, forward strand.
TAATAATACAGGGATTATTCTTCTCATCCAGGGGAAAAATTTCTCCTTCATAGCTTATTAGCTGCAGGGGTTGATTAACCCGCATCCTTATCTCGATTACCTCTCTCTTCTGCCATTCCTTGAGATTAGCAATTATATTGGCTATATTTACCGGCAAATATTTAAGTACACTGGAAGCCATAGGGAACCACCCCTTTTCCTCTCCCATTTACTGGACGAACTGTTTATTCTATTAATATTTAGCAAAAATAAAAATATGACTGATTTTAGAGTATAAATTTATCAAAATACAGTAATTCTAAAGATGGGGGTGTATAACTGATGGATAATGATGCAAAGACAACCAGTTATATTGTGGCTGGAATCGGCGTGGCAGTAACGGCACTGGGCTGGAGTCTCTTGCCATCTCAATGGGGTGCAGGAATAATGGGCTTTGGCCTGGCTCATGTGGTCCTCGGTCTCCTGGATACACTGAGGCCTACTGTACGGAGATAGTAAAAACAGCAAAAAAAAAGATAAGGTAACTCTTTTAATGAAAGAGTTACCTTATCCTGTGCTAATTTAAGCTAAATTTATTTATACTCTTGTTAAATACTCACCTGTCCGGGTATCTACCTGAATCACGTCACCAACATTGATAAATAATGGTACCTGTACCACTGCTCCTGTTTCCAGGGTAGCCGGTTTGGAACCACCGGAAACTGTGTTGCCCCTGATTCCTGGCGGGGTCTCCACAACCTCCAGTTCAACAGTGACAGGCAATTCTATACCGATAGGCTTGCCCTCATACATGGTAACAGTGATAGTCATATTCTCTTTCAGATAGTTGACATTATCACCCAGCATATCGCTGCCCAGGGAAATTTGCTCAAAGGTCTCCATGTCCATGAAAATAAAATTGTCTCCTTCCCGATATAGGAATTGATGCTCTCTTCCCTGTACATGGGCCCTTTCTATCTTTTCCCCGCCACGGAAGGTTTTCTCAATAACTCTCCCTTCTTTTACATCCTTAAGTTTGGTCCTCACCATGGCACCACCTCTACCCATCTTGAAGTGCTGGAACTCCAATATCTGGTAGACCGTACCATCAAGGACTATAGTCATACCATTTTGAAAATCATTGACTGAAATCATAATAAAAACCTCCTGTATAAAAATTATCTTTATAAATGCACAATTAATGCATAATTGCTACCCTTAAAAATACATTATAATTCATTATAATACATTGCAATTATTGAACGCAATTATAATATAATCAATTCTTTCGGTGCTTTATTGAGGACTTCACAACCCTCTTCAGTAATCAATAGGTCATCCTCTATCCTTACCCCTCCCCAGCCGGGAATATAAATACCTGGCTCATTTGTTACAACCATACCTGGCTGCAGGATAGTCTCACTGGTAAAGGAAACCCGGGGAGCCTCGTGAATTTCAAGGCCGATACCATGGCCGAGGCCATGTCCAAAATTTTCCCGGTATCCTGCTTCGCCGATTATTCCCCTGGCTATCTCGTCTACCTCCTTACAACTCATACCTGCCTTGACTCTTTCGATAACTGCTAACTGGGCCTTTAAAACCAGGCCATAGATTTCTTTCTGTTTCTCATCAGGCTCACCGACTACCACTGTCCTGGTCAAGTCAGAACAATAGCCCTGATAAAATACGCCGAAATCCAGTGTAACAAAATCTCCTTTTTCAATCACTTTGTCTGATGCAACACCATGGGGCAGAGAAGAACGTTGGCCTGAAGCAACGATAAAATCAAAGGCATTTTTCTCTCCACCCATTCTTTTCTGGAAAAATTCCAATTCCAGGGCAATCTCCCTTTCTGTAACTCCCGGTTTAATAATGCCCAGGATATGGGCAAAGGCTGCATCGGTAATTTCCACTGCCTTCTTAATTTTTTCTATCTCTTCTGGCCCTTTAATAACCCTTAAGCCTTCAATTAAATCTGTAGTTTTCTGAAGTTCCACCTCCAGAACTTCATTATATTTTAAAAATTGCTCATGACTGATAGCCTTGCTCTCAAAGCCCAGTCTTTTCACTCCATCTTTTTTCAGGAGTTCATTTAAGCCCTTTTCAAAATTGGAACTGAGCTCCACTATCTCATAACCCTCTGTCTGCTTCTTAGCCTGTTCAACATAGCGGAAGTCGGTGATAAAATAAGCCCCTTTACCGGTTAATAGTACCCGTCCGGCAGTACCGGTAAAACCGGTCAGATAATACCTGTTCTCCGGTGAGTCGATCAATAAAGCATCGAGGCCTTCTTTATCCATAAGCTCGTACACTTTTTTTATTTTAGCCTGCATGTAAACATCTCCCTTATCCTTCTTTTTATGTAGTAGATTCTATACCATTGTATAAAATAATCATATAATTTGTCTATTTAATTAATATTATATACAAAATATACTATACACTAAACAGAGTGTATGCTACTATACTATATTATTTTACTCAATGCATCAAGGGCATATAGATAACCATCGGTGCCCAGGCCGCTAATCTGGCCAATGGCTACCGGGGCAATTACTGAATGATGCCTGAATTCTTCCCGCTGGTAGATATTGCTGATATGTACTTCAATTACCGGAAGTTTGATTGCCACCAGGGCATCCCGGAGAACAATACTGTAATGGGTCAATCCGGCAGGGTTGATGACTATCCCTTTATATTTATTATACCCTTCATGAATGAAATCAACGATTTCACCCTCATGGTTGCTCTGAAAGATAGTCAGGTCCAGATTCAATTTCCGGCCATATTCTTTTATCTTTTCATTAAGCTCAGCCAGAGTGAGATATCCATAAATCTCCGGTTCCCTCATGCCCAGCATATTCAGATTTGGTCCATGTATAACAGCAACCTGCTTCACACTATCCCCTCCAGTACTTCCCTGACTATATTATTATCAACACTTTCATCTATATAAGCCTCTCCTGGTTCTTTCAGCAATATCCATCTTAACCTATCTTTTTGCACCTTTTTATCATAAAAGAGCCGCTCATAGACCTCATCTGGCTTTTCTCCATGCTGGCAGCTTAGAGGAAGGCTATAATCACTGAGCAGTTTTTTCAGGTAATCAACTGCTTCTTTATCCAGGCCGGCCACTCTATGGGACAATTCTGCTGCAGCCGCCATACCAATCGCTATTGCCTCACCATGGGTATATTTTTTATAATCAGTCACCGCCTCCAGAGCATGGCCGATGGTATGGCCAAAGTTGAGCAAAGCCCTTTTACCCTTTTCCCTCTCATCCTCCCGGACAATCTGTGCCTTTATGCTGCAGGATTTATGAATTATCCTGCTCAGGGGGGCCGTCTCCAGATTGAATATGTCCTCTCTATGCCCATCCAGGTATTCCAACAAATCTTTATCTACAATGAAACCATATTTTAAAACCTCAGCCAGGCCTGTTCTCAATTCCCGGATGCTTAAAGTCCTTAAAAGTTCCGGGTCGATCACGACCAGTCTTGGCTGATAAAAGGCTCCAATTAAATTTTTGCCCCGGGGATGGTTTATCCCGGTCTTGCCGCCAACACTGCTGTCCACCTGGGCCAGCAGTGTAGTCGGAACCTGGACAAAGGGTATTCCCCGCATGAAAGTGGCTGCCAGGAATCCTGCCAGGTCTCCCACAACCCCTCCGCCAAAAGCCAGCACCAGATTATCCCTGCTGAAATTATGCTCCAGCAAATAATCATAACCCTTTTTCAGATAGGGGCTGCTCTTGGCTTCCTCTCCGGCAGGCAGGATAAAACTGGTCAGGCTGTATCCTGCCTCTGTAAGTACTTCTTTTGCCCTGTCACCATAATATTTTATGACATTTTCATCTGTAACCAGAAAAATCTTCTTACCGTCATATACCTGCCCGATATATTCAGGCAGTGAAGACAATAAACCTGCCCCAATGATTATCTCATAACCTCTCTTCTCTTCCTCTAAATCTATCTTTATCTTCTCAATAGTCTGCTCCCTACTCAATACTCCCACCTCTTTACATTATTATTCCTTCCTGCCTGTAGAAATTTTCTCTACAATTAGCTCTACAATCTCTGCAACCTGCAGGCCATCAGTATTTACCTTTATATCAGCAGTATTATAATATTCTTCCCTTTCCTCCAGGAGTCTTTTAATTTCTTCCTGGGGATTTTCTACAGCCAGTAAAGGACGATTGGTCTCATCCTTTAATCTATTATATAACTCCTCTACCCCGGCCTGCAAGAGAATCGTAATAGTTTTTTCCCTTAAAATTCTTCGATTTCCCTCAGAAAGGACAATTCCCCCTCCGGTAGATATGACCATTTCTTCATTGTTTTCGATTATCTCCGACAGTACCTCCTCTTCCAGGCGGCGGAAATATTTCTCTCCATGCTCCTCGAAAATCTCAGGTATGCTCTTCTTCGCTTTTCTTTCAATCTCTTCATCTGTATCGACAAAGGGATATGCCATTTTCCTGGCCAATTCCCTGCCAACTGTACTCTTTCCGCTACCCATGAAACCAATTAAGGCAATCAGCA